>NZ_JBFAHW010000081.1:0-47284 GCF_040654355.1 Streptomyces sp. NPDC050704
GCAGGCCGGTGATGTCGACCAAGGTTTCGGGGCGTTCGACGGTCTCCCGCATCAGGTCGACCAGGGTGGTGCCGCCGGCGATGTAACGCCCGCCGTTCCGCCCGGCGTTGAGGGCCTCACGCGTATCCGCGGCCTTGGTGTAGGTGAAGGGATACATGGGATCAGCCCTTCCGGCCGGCGGCCTGCTCGACCGCGCGCTCGATCTTCAGGTAGCAGCCGCAGCGGCAGAGGTTGCCGCTCATCCACTCCCGGATCTCGTCCGCGGAGCCGGTGTGCCCTTCCTGGATGCACCCGACACCGGACACGATCTGCCCCGGTGTGCAGAAGCCGCACTGGAAGGCGTCCTGGTCGATGAACGCCTGCTGCAACGGATGGAGCCGGTCGCCCTTTGCCAGGCCTTCGATGGTGGTGACCTCGGCGCCCTCCAGGCGCACCGCGAGCGTCAGACAGGAGTTGACTCGCTGTCCGTCGACCAGGACCGTACAGGCGCCGCAGGCTCCGGCGTTGCAGCCCTTCTTGGAGCCGGTCAGGTCGAGGTGCTCGCGCAGCAGGTCAAGGAGCGAGGTGCGGTTGTCGACCGTGACGGCGCGGCGGACACCGTTGACGGTCAAGGAGACATGGCTGCCGGGCGGAGCCTCGGCAGCGGCCGCTTCCCCGGCGGCGAGCGCGGGCGGTCCCGCGCCCAGGCCGCCGACCGCGGCAGCTCCTCCGACAGCTGTGGTCGTGGCGATGAAGGTACGCCGGGTGGGCGGTGTCGGGGACTCGACAGGGGGAGTCACAGCTTGGAAGGGAGGTTCGGTGGACATGTCCACTCTCTCTCATCGGTGACACAGGTGGTTGCCAGGGGCGCCCGAAACACCTGCCAAGCATTAACCCCTGCCACCAATCAAGCAAGTGTTCTTGCATCAAGCATCTTTACATTAGCCAAGTCACTTGTTTCCCGATGGCGCGCCAGCAGGCCGCGACCCACCCGTGCGTTGACGGCGATGCCCATGGACTGCGGAGTGAAGCCCGTCCGGGATGTCGGTGGCCGGCGTGGTCCTCTTCACCTTCGGCAACAGCACGAGTGGTGTCACGCTGCCCACCGCCTACCTGCCCGACCGGTTGCATCCGTTCTCCCAGATCATCGCCGGACGACTGGAACGGGCGCTGCGCACGGAGGACCTCACCTTGGCGCAGCACAACGCTCTGCAGCAGGCCCTCTGGACACCGGGGGTGTCCGCAGCGAAGCCGTGGAACAGGCCATCCTGGAGGGGGTGATGAAACTCGTGGAGGCCGGCGTTCCGCTGGTTGATGTCTCCATCGAACGCATCGCTCGCGCTGCCGGTGTCGGCAAGCGGGACGACCTGGTCGCTCTGCTGGAGTCGCTGCGCCAACGCGGCGGCCCGGTCAGCGGCTTGTCGGTGATCCTGCACAACGCGCACGCCCAGAGGAGGGGCAGCCTGAAGATGCGTAAGCCCGGTCGTGCATGGCCTGGTGCAGCGGCCTGTACAGGCGAACCTCGGACAGCCCCCGCACCAGCCGGCTCAGCGGGTCGACCCCTGCCGCTGACGTTCTTTGCGTACTTCGAAGCCCATCGCCTCCCCTGAATTGGGGTGTTGCGACGACCACTAGAACTCAAGTGCAGCAGGGGGACACAGCCGCCTCCGTCTGCTGACCGGCGCTTCGGCGTCCGTGAGGTCGTCGGCCGACAGCACGGCCTGGCCGGGTCAGGGCACCAGGACGACTTTCCCGCTGGTGTGACCGGTCATGACCTGGCGATGGGCGGCAGCGGCTTCGTGAAGCGGGTATCTGCCGGCGATCAGGACGCGCAGGCGCCCTGCCTCCGCGGCCTCGGTGAGCCGCAGGCGGGCGGCGGCGCGGATCTCCGTGCCCGGGTCTGCGCCGGGCCCGCCGCCGAGGAGCTTGATGCCGGCCTGGGCCCCGCGCGCGAACCCCGCGATGGTCGCGATGCGGGAACGGTCCGCCACGAGTTCCACGGAGACGTCCACCGCCTCGTCGGTGCCCACCAGGTCGGCCGCCGTGTGGACACCCTCCGGCGCCGCCGCGCGTACCCGGTCGGCCAGACCGGGCCCGTACGCGATCGGAATCGCCCCCAGCTCGCGCAGCATGTCGTGCTTGCCGGGACTTGCCGTTCCCACCACGGTGGCGCCGCCCGCCACCGCCAACTGCACGGCCATCAGGCCGACTCCTCCAGCGGCACCATGGATCAGCACCGACTCGTCCTTGCGCAGGCCGATCGCGTCGAGAACGTGCGCGGCGGTGACGCCGACGACCATCAGGCCGCCGGCCTGCTCCCAGGACAGCGCGGCGGGCTTCGGCAACACCGACGAGGCCGGGACGACGAGTTCGGCGGCGTACGCGCCGGGCGCACGATAGGCGATCACCTCGTCGCCGACCTCGACCGGACCTGCGAGGCCGGTCGCGTGGGCGCCCACCGCGGTCACCACACCCGCCGCTTCGGCGCCGAGCCGCATCGGCAGATTCGCCGGATCGGTCCCGAAGACACCGCTGTACATCTTGTGGTCGAAGGGGTTCACCCCGGCGGCACGGACCGCGATGCGCACCTGGCCCGGCTCGGGGGCCGGGACGGCGACATCGATCACCGAAAGCACCTCGGGATTTCCGTACGCACTCGCCACTACTACTTCACTCATGTCACCAACTCAATTCCGAGGGACTCATTCCCGCACAACCGCAGTCGCTTGCGTCGTCCGGCGCGGTGCTGAGCAGCCATGCCCGCCGCGAACGGTGGACTGTCATGCAGGGGTGTCGATGCTCCAAGACGTGACCCAGTTGGGTACCACCTCGACCCAGTTCGGACCGAAGCCCGGCCCCAGCACCTCGCCACCCTCCGTGTGCAGCACCGCCGCCCCCTTGATGAGGATTCCGCGCGGCTGCCAGGTCTGCCCGTCCGCCACGTCGTCGACCACCAGTGCCGCTTGCGGGTTGACCGTGAGGTGACGGATGTAGAGCCGCTCCTGTCCACGCCCTTCCAGGACCCGGCCCCCGATCTTGATGACCTCGCGCTCCGGATCGAAGTGGTATCTGATGGGCACCACATGCGGTTTGCCGGACTTACCCGTCGTGGCGAGCCTCCCAAGGATGTGTTCGCTCAGGTAGGCGACTTCCTGCGCGTTGAACCTGCCCATGCCGATCTCCGTTTTGTTGGTTGGCTCCGACGTTCACGGAACGTCGGCTCACTGCGGCAGCGGCTGCCGGTATCGGGAGGCGAGGTCCGAACGGCGGCCGCCGGACAGTACGGCGCTCTCGGCGGCGAGCAGCGCGTCGAGTGCCGCGGACTGGTCCTCCAGGCCCGGGACGCAGATCGTCTCGCCCAGGCGGAGCCCGGTGAGACTGGCTCGCGCGACATCCTCGGCGGTCATGACGACGGGAACGGTCTGCCCGATGCCCTGATGGAACTCGGTTGCCACCGGGCCGGGGCAGACCACCTGGGTGCGGACCCCGGTGTCCGCGAGTTCATGGCCCAAGGTGCGGGTGAAGGCCACGGTGGCCGCCTTGGCCGCGGCGTACAGGGTGCGGCGGGGCGGACGTGGGCCGGCCTGTCCGGCGCTGAAGGCGAGTAGCGAGGCGACGGTGACGATGGTGCCCTCATCTGCGGCGAGCATGCCGGGCAGTGCGGCGCGGACGAGCTGGACGTGCGCCTCGGCGTTGAGGGTGAGCAGATCGTCGATCCTGGCCGGATCGACGTCGATGAGCGGGGCGTAGCCGCCGACACCGGCGTTGCTGATCAGGAGGCGGACATCCCCGGCACTCAGTCGGTCCCCCACCTTGGCGATGCCCTCGCGGGTGGCGAGGTCGGCAGGCAGGACCTCCACCGCGGCACCGGCCTTACGCAGTTCCTCCGCCAGATCCCGCAGCCGATCGGCGCGACGGGCGACCAGGACGAAGTCCGAGTCTCCTGCGAGGAGACGGGCGTAGGCGGCGCCGATTCCGGAGGAAGCACCTGTTATCAGAGCAAGGGGTCTGGTCATGACGGCATGATAATTCAGCAACTTGCCAGCAGTCAAACGCTTGATGCCAATGAAGGTGCCGTAGTCTCTCCGGTGCCTCAAACGGCGAACCAGGAGGGACCCCTCACTTGCCGAAGCCGGCGGTGAGTCCGCTGATGAGCTGGCGGCGGCCGGGGATGTAGGTGGCGAGGATCGGGAGCGTGGAGAGGACCACCGCGGCCAGAATCGCCGGGATGTTGATGGTGAACTCGCCCTGGAAGCTCCACACGAACAACGGCAGGACCCGTTTGTCGGGGCTCTGGGTGAGGATCAGCGGGAAGAGGAAGCCGTTCCAGACGTTCAGCGCGTCGTAGATGGTGACCGCGATCAAGGCGGGGCGCGACAGCGGCACGGCCAGGCTCCAGAGCATCCGCCAGTGGCCGGCGCCGTCCGCGCGCATGGACTCGTACAACTCGTCGGGGATGTCACGCAGGAAGTTGACCAGGATGATCACCGTGAGCGGGATCGCGAACGCCGCCGAGGGGAGCACGATCGCGGGCAGGGTGTCGTACATCCGCGCCTTGGCGATCAGGTAGTACACCGGGATGATCGTGACCTGGAGCGGGATGGCGAGTCCCAGCAGGAAGACGCTGAAGGCCCAGCGCAGCGCCCGGCTGGTGCCGCGGACGATGGCGTACGCGGCCAGGAACGACACCACGAGGGTCAGCAGCGTCGCGCCGACGGTGACCAGGGTGCTGTTGAGGAGGTAGTGGGTGAAGCCGCTGTCCAGGACCAGGCGGTGGTTCTCCAGGGTGGGACTGGTCGGCACGGCGAGCGGGTTGGCGTCGAAGAAGCCCTCGCGGGTGCGCAGGCTGGTGACGACGACCCAGTAGACCGGGACGAGGACGACCACCAGCCAGAGCACACCGCCGAAGGCACCGAGGGGGTTGGTGCCGCGCAGACGGGCCGGGCGGCCGGGTGTTCCCGCGGTCGTCGGTGTCGAGCGGGCCGGGGAGTCGGTGGACGGGGCGTGGGAGAGCGCACTCCGAAGTCGTCCAGCTCTACGCTGCGGACCCGATCGCTCAACTCCCCTGCCCAGTAACCCAGTTGACCGGCTTCGCCCGAGTCCGCCTAGCCCCCGGCGAGCAGCGCAAGGTGACCTTCAGCCTGCACGCCGACCGTCTCGCCTACACCGGACCCGAACTGCACCGCATCGTCGAACCGGGCGAGATCACCGTCATGCTCGGCACCGCCAGCACCGACATTCGGCTGACCGGCAGCGTCCACCTCACCGGTCCGACCCGCCGCGTCGGACACGCGAGGGTTCTGCACACGCCGACGCGTATCGGCTGAGGCGTCGGACCGACAGGGCGAATCACTTACCCCGAGATTGATATCCAGGGGAAAATTTCTTCCCCCGCACCATGAGTGGACATCATCTCGGCTTCGGCGAATCATGGCGGAAGAACCGCCGGTGGCGGACCAAGGCCGAGAAAGGACAGAAGCCATGGTCAAAACTGTTTCCTTCAAGAACAAGGCAGTAGAGATTGCGGCACACCTTCATCTGCCGGACAACTTCAGGGAAGACGAGCAGTATCCGGCTCTCGTCGGTGTTCATCCGGCCGGCGGAGTAAAGGAACAGACCATCGGCGCCTACGCCAAGAGGCTCGCTGCGCAGGGATTTGTCACCGTGGTGTATGACTCCTCATATCAGGGAGAAAGCGGCGGCGAACCCCGCCTCCTGGAAGACCCGACGACCAGGGTGGAAGACGCCCGCTGCGCAGCCGACTTTCTGACCACTCTTCCGTTCGTCGACCCCGAGCGCATGGGAGTTTTTGGCATTTGCGCCGGGGGCGGCTATGCAATCAGCGTGGCACAGACCGAACGTCGCTTCAAAGCAGTAGCCACCGTCAGCGCAGCTCCCATGGGCGAAGGGTCCAGAGGTTTTCTGGGGCACATGTCCCCGGTGGCCGAGCAGATCGGAACGCTGGAAATGATTGCCAAGCAGCGCACGGCGGAAGCAAGAGGAGACGCACCTCTCTACGCCCCGTTCGTCCCGGAAACACTGGCGGAGATCGACGAGAACACACCGGACCTCCTGCGTGAAGGATACGACTACTACAGGACGTCCCGAGGGCAGCATCCCAATTCCAAGGGCCGCTTCCTGCTGACCAGCATGGACAAGATGTTCGCCTTCTCGGCGTTCGACCAAATCCCAGAACTGCTGACCCAACCGATGCTCCTCATCGCCGGGAGCAAGGCGGATACAAAAGTGTTCAGCGACCAGGCTTACGAGCTTTCCAAGGGGCCGAAGGAGTTGTTCGTCGTCGAAGGCGCGACTCATATCGCCTTGTACGACGTGCCCGAGTACATGGATCAAGCGGTCACCAAGATGGTGGAGTTCTTCGCTGTCCTTTAGTACCACCGAGACCTGGGACCAGCAGAGCTCGAAGCCCGATCACCATGTCCCATTCCGATCGCCCCACAATCTCCATTGCCTTCCATTCGGGCTACGGCCACACCGCCGTCGTCGCCGAAGCCGTGGCGCGTGGCGCAGCGGGGGCCGGCGCCGACGCGATCACCTTCGGTGCCGCCGCGCACATGGGTACCGCCTCCGCGGCCTTCCACGGGTTCGCCGAGGCCAGCAGCAGGCGCTGGTTCTCCCATGTCTGGGTGGACAAGCTCGCCGCGGGCTTCACCAACTCCGGTGCCAAGAGCGGCGACAAGTCACCCACCCTGGGCTGTTTCGCCACCTTGGCCGCCCAGCACGGCATGCACCGGATCAGCCTGGGTGTGCGCGTCGCGCGCCAAGCCGCGATTTTCCGTGCCGGGCGGGCTGCCCTCCCCGCCTGATCACCAGACCTCCTTTTCCCGTATCCGATTCCCCACCCCCCCATCCCCCCATCCCTACAAGGAGCGCACCATGTCCGACTCCCCCGACCTCGCCCTCATCCGCCGGGTCTACGAATCCCGAATGGCACCCGAGGTCACCAAGGAGGTCATGGCCCCCGACTTCGTCTGGGACATCACCCCGGGCTTTCCGAACAGCGGCGTCTACCACGGCTGGGACAGCGTGGCGAAGGACTTCTTCGGCAGGACGATGCCGAACTACGAGTCGTTCGGCGCGGGGCCCGAGGAGTTCTACGCGGACGACGAAGGCCACGTCTTCGTGTTCGGGCATTACCACGCCGAGACCAGGGCCGGTGCCAAGGCCGACGTCCGGTTCATCCACCTGTGGACCGTCCGTGACGGCAAGGCCGTCAGCATGCGGCAGGTCGCCGACAGCCACGTCCTCCAAGAAGCCCTCAAGGGCTGAGACCCCCGACCAGGAGACCCCCCATGGCGAAGATCCTCTTCGTGATCACCGCGTCCGACCACTGGACGCTGGCAGACGGAACCCGGCAGCCGGCCGGCTTCTGGGCCGAGGAAGCCATCGGCCCGTACCAGGTCTTCAAGGAGGCCGGATACGAGATCGCGGCGGCGACACCCGGCGGTGTACCGCCCACGGCGGACGCGCTCAGCCTCACCGCGGATTTCAACGGCGGCGAGGAAGGCGCGCAGCGCATGCGGACCGCCCTGCGCGAGGCGACCGAGCTGGCGCACCCGATGCGCATCGAGGACGTGGACATCGACGACTACGTGGCCGTTTTCTACCCCGGCGGCTGGGGCCCGATGGAGGACCTGCCCGACAACGCCGAGTCCGGCAGGCTGCTCACCGAGTGGCTCGCCTCGGGCAAGCCGGTGTCACTGGTGTGCCACGGCCCCGCGGCGCTGCTGGCCACCATCGGCCCCGACGGGACGTCCCCGTTCGCCGGCTACCGCCTGACCGGCCTCTCCAACGCCGAGGAGAAGCTGAACGGCCTCGCGGACCGCGCGAAGTGGCTGCTGCAGGACCGTCTCGTGGGCGAACTCGGTGCGGACTACCGCGAGGCCGAGCCGTTCGCCCCGCACGTCGAGACCGACCGCAACCTGTACACCGGCCAGAACCCGGGCTCGGCGGTCCCGCTCGCCCAGGAGCTCGTCAAGGCACTGGGCTGACGGGGCACTGGGCTGACGCCACAGCCGTGTGACCTCTTGGCGGCCCCGGTACACACTCCGGGCCGCCGAGTCCTGTCCCTCTCCCTCTCCCTCTCCCGCCTGTTGCCATACGGGCTGAAACCGATGCCGTTTCGTACCTGAGCCAAGCGGACATGGGCCGGATCCTTCCCCCTCACAACCGCCGAGCTTTTGTGCGAGGCTGCAAATCATGAATCGCAAGCCTCATCTGAACGAGCTGGGTGAGTTCCTCAAGGCCCGCCGTGCCGAGGTCAGCCCTTCCGAGGTCGGACTCCGCGGCGGGCAACGGCGGCGTGTGAGCGGTCTGCGCCGTGAGGAGGTGGCCCTTCTCGCGTCGATCAGCACCGAGTACTACACGCGGATCGAGCAGGGCCGTCTCCAGGCCTCGGCTCCCCTGCTGAACGAAATCGCGCAGTCGCTCCGTCTGAACGACGACCAGCGCACCTACCTCTTCGACCTCGCGGCGAAAGAGCGGGTGCGCCCGCCCGCGTCAGGCGACCGTCAGCAGGTGGACACGCAGTTGCAGCGCATGCTGGACGATCTCACTGCCTCCCCGGCCTTCGTCATCGGCCGGCGCACGGACATCCTGGGCTGGAACCAGCTCGCCGCCGCCCTGTGGGCCGATTTCGGGCGCTACCCGGAACAGGAGCGCGTGTTCGTCCGGCTGCTGTTCACCGAACCCTGGATGCGCGAGCTGTACGCCGACTGGGAGGAGGTCACCCGGCTGGCCATCGCCCAACTCCGTATGGAGAGCGCGCGCTACCCAGGCGACCAGCGCCTCACCGCGCTGGTCGAGGAGCTTTCCGCCCGTGACGCACAGTTCCGGGAGTGGTGGACGGCGCATGACGTCGCGATGCGGGGCAAGGGCGTCAAGAAGCTCCGTCACCCGGTGGTGGGCGAGCTGACACTCGACTGGAACACGCTCACGTGTGGCACGGACCCCGACCAGCACATCATCGTGTGGAACGCCGAACCCGGTTCCCCGTCCCACGACGGGCTGCGCCTCCTGGCCTCCTGGGCCGCGGACCAGAAGCGGACGGCGTCCGACACCGTCGCGTAAACCTTCCCTGGCATCTGATCCGCGACCGTCAACGCGGTCGACGCCCTCGTCCGCGCTGCGCACGGCGGTGACGTCCCGTCATGTCACACGCTGTCCGGCTCGGTGTCGCGCTTCGCCGACACGGGCGGGGTCGGCAACCAGGCCTCACCCGGCTCGACGACGAAGGTGAACTCGATGCTGTACCAGGGCTCGGTCACATCCGGGTCCGGCGCCGGCTCGTACTCGTACTCGTGGCGCACATACGTGCCGACGAGGCTCCGCACGACGCCGAACTGCGCGTCGGTCTCCAGGACGGGGTCGTCGTGGCTGTAGAGCTGGGACGCGATCGTCTTGTAGCCAGGCTTGTGGATCAGCGCGTGGACATGGGCCGGCCGGAAGGGACGGCGCTGGAGCGCGGCCAGGAGCTCTCCCACCGGCCCGCCGATCGGTATCGGGTAACCGGAGGGCTTGATACTGCGGAAGGCGAACACTCCTTCCCCGTCGCTGAAGAACTTGCCACGGAGGTTCCACTCGGCCTGCTCGGGGTCCTGGTTCTCGTAGAGGCCGGCCGGCGAAGCGTGCCAGACGTCGACTTCCGCGCCCGTGACCGCGTTTCCGTCGGTGTCGACGATCCGGCCCGTGAAGAACAGCGGCGGTCCCTCGGTCGGGGAGCGGACGATCGACTCGCCGTTGTTCATCGTCGGGCTGCCCTGGCGCCAGAACGGTCCGAGCAGGTTCGCCGAGGTCGGCCTGTCTTCGGTGCCGTTGTTCATCAGGGCGACCAGCGTGGACAGCCCCAGTGAACCCGCCATCAGTCTGACCTCGTTGTGGCTGGGCGTGGTGAGCCGGCCGAGCCTGGTCATGATGTCGAGGGCGGTGTCGAACTCCCTCTCGGTCAGCCGCACTTCACGGGCGAAATCGTGCAGGTGTCGCACCAGTGCCTGGATGATCCCCTTGACGCGCGGATCGTCGGCCCGCTCCGTCTCGGCGAGTACCGCCGCGGTGAGCTGGTGTTCGTCCTGGATGATCACGTCAGCGTCTCCTCGTGACAGTCGGCTGCCGGCCCGCGGCTTGCGGCTCGCACTGCCAGGCGAGTATCCGAAGGCCGTCAGGCCCGCACAACGCCGCTGTCCGTTCAATGAACAGCGAGCAGGTGATCAGCTGTTGCGGACCTTGACGCCAGGGCGCCAGCCGAGGAGACGGGAGATGCCGAGACCACTCGCGATCACCGACGGAAGCACCGCCTGATGCTTCACCGAGTCGGTGCGCACGACCACGGACAGCGCCGCTACGACCCGGCCTTCGGCGTTCACGATGCGCGTGGCCACCGAATCGGCACCGGGGGTCAGTTCTCCTCGCACCGTGGCCGTCCCGGTGCGACGGCAGTCGCCGATCTCCTTGCGCAGCACCTCCGGTGCCACGATGCTTCGCGACGAGTACTCCCGGAGCTCGCCCGACAGCACGGTCTCGATCAGCTCCGTACCGCCATGGCTGAGCAGCACCTTGCCCACCCCCGTGCAGTGCAGTGGCAGCCGCCCACCCACCTGGGAGACGAGTTCGGGCGCCGCCGGCGCTGACAGTCTCTCGATGATCACTGCTTCCTGGCCTTCCAGGACCGCCAGTTGCACGTGCTGGTGGAGTGCTGTGTAGAGATCTTCGAGGAACGGCTGGGCCAGCGTGCGCAGTGATTCGGTGAGCGGGGCCAGGGTCCCGAGTTGCCACAGACGCAGTCCCACCGTGAATCTGCCGTCCGGCCGACGGTCCAGCGCTCCGAAGCCGGCGAGTTCCATGGCCAGTCTCCGCACGGTGGCGTGCGGCATGCCCGTCCTGCGCACCAGATCGGCGAGGCTGAGCGCACTGTGCCCCGGCTGGAACGCGAACAGTACGTCCAGCAGGCGGGAGCTCACCGTCCTGCCGGGCTCGCTGGTCCGGGGCATATGTACCGGCTCCTCGCTGTGCGGTACCGCTCGTCTTGCCGGCTCAGCTTAAGGGTGACTTCGAAAGCGGCGTCCATTCAATGAACACAGCCGTTCCGGCGGCGCACGGCGCCGGTCAGGATCTGCGGTGGCCAGTTCGTTTACCCTCGACTGCCCTCGACGAGCCGGAGGAGTCCATCAGTGCCTGCCACCATGCCGGGTCCGCGCATTGCCATCGTCGGGGGCGGTATCGGTGGTCTGGCCGCCGGTGCCTTCCTGCGCCGCGCGGGGTTGACGGCCACCGTTTACGAGCAGGCGCCCGCACTCACCGAGGTCGGCGCCGGACTCGTGATGGCTCCCAACGCCGTACGTCTGCTGCGGCGCCTCGGTGTCATGGACCGGTTCCTCCACCGGGCCGTACCGCTGGACTGGGGCTGGGAGTTCCGCCGCTGGACGGACGGGAGGGTGCTCTCGGTCGAGAAGCTGAGCGGTGTCTGCGAGCGGCTCTACGGCGAGCGCACCTATGTCGTGCACCGGGCCGACCTGTTGGACTCGCTCAGGGCAGCTGTGCCCGGTGAGTGGCTTCGCCTGGGCGCACGCTGCACGGCGGTCGACGCACGCAAGGACGTCGTACTGCTGCACTTCGCCGATGGCAGCCGTGTCGAGGCGGACATCGTCATCGGCGCCGACGGCGTGCACTCCGTCGTCCGCGACGCCGTGACCGAGCCCTCCCCGCCGACGTACTCCGGTATCTGCGCCTTCCGCACGATCGTGCCGTCCCGAGCCGCGCCCGACTTCGCCCTGCGCCGCGCCCAGACCCTCTGGCTCGGGCCCGGACGGCACTTCGTGCACTATCCGGTCGCCGGTGGGCAGGCCGTCAATGTCGTCGCCTTCGCCCCGGCCGGGGATCACACCGACGAGTCCTGGAGTACGACCGCCACGATCGAGGAGTTCCATGCCGAGTTCGCCGACTGGGACCCGCGGGTGACCGACCTGATCACCGCCGGCGGTGTACCCGGGCGCTGGGCGATGCTGGACCGGGCACCCCTACGGCGTTGGAGCCGGGGCAGGATCACCTTGCTCGGTGACGCCGCGCATCCCATGTTCCCCTTCTTCGCCCAGGGCGCGGCCCAGTCCGTCGAGGACGCCGCGGTGCTGGCTCGCTGCCTGGCCGCGTACGCGAACGACCCCGAGCAGGCGCTGAAGCAGTACGAGGCGGCGCGGATCGAACGCACCACACGCCTGCAGGAGATCAGTCACGCCCGCAGGGAGATCAACCATCTGCCCGACGGGCACGGGCAGCAGACCCGCGACGCCGCGCTCGCCGAATCCGATCCACTGGTGCGCAACGGCTGGATCTACGGCTACGACGCCGAGGAGGCACCCACCTCGTGAACAACAACGCCGACGACAGCGACAGGGGGAACGCCGGCATGGCCACCACTCCCGCGGTACCGGACCGGCAACGTCAGATTGAGGAGGAGCTGGTCCGGGCCGTCCTCGCGTCATTCCAGGACACCCCGGATCCGCGGCTCAAGGAGCTGATGCAGACCCTGGTGCGGCACCTGCACGCCTTCATCCGTGAGGCCCGCCCGACCGAAGCTGAATGGCAGCACGCCGTCGACTTCCTCACCGCGGCCGGCCACATCACCACCGACCGCCGACAGGAGTTCGTACTGCTCTCCGACGTCCTGGGCACGTCCATGCAGACCATCAACGTCAACCATGGGCCCGACGCGAGCGCCACCGAAGCCACCGTCGTCGGCCCGTTCTTCGTCGAGGGCTCCCCCGAGATCCCCCTCCGGGGTGACATGGCCGACGGCGCCCCGGGACAACCCTGCTGGGTCGAGGGCACCGTCACCGACACCGACGGAAACCCGGTCCCGGGGGCGCGACTTGAGGTGTGGGAGGCCGACGAGGACGGCCTCTACGACGTGCAGTACGACGATGACCACCTGGCCGGCCGGGCGCACCTGTTCACCGACGACCAAGGTGACTACGCCTTCTGGGGCCTGACTCCCACGCCGTACCCCATCCCCCACGACGGGCCGGTCGGGGCTCTGCTCGAAGCGACCGGACGCTCACCGATGCGCGCGTCCCACCTGCACTTCATGGCCACCGCACCCGGCCTGCGCACCCTCGTCACCCACATCTTCGTCGAGGGCGACGACCTGCTCGCCTCCGACGCGGTGTTCGGTGTCAGGGATTCGCTCGTCAAACGGTTCGAACAACGCCCCGCCGGCACACCCACTCCCGACGGGCGCGACCTGTCCGGGCGCAGCTGGTCAAGCGTGCGGTTCGACATCGTGCTCTCTCCACAACCCGGGTGACAGTGTCAGTCAGGTGTCAGTCATCCGCGAACGACGAGGAGTGTGTGTGGTGCGTTTCGAGCATGAAACCCTGGCCCAGCGTGTGTGCTTCGCGCCCGGTGAGGCTTCGGCAACGGTGCGCGCCGAGGTGGAGCGGCTGGGCGGCGCGCGGGTGATGGTGATCGCGGCGGCATCCGCGGCCGACCTGGCCGAGCGGGTCACCGTCCACGTACCGGTCGTCCTCCGCCACGACGAGGTGGTGATGCACGTTCCCGTCGAATCGGCCGAGCGGGCGCGCGCCGCCGCAGCCGCTCATGAGGTGGACCTCGTGGTCAGCGTCGGCGGGGGCTCGACGACCGGCCTGGCGAAGGCGGTCGCGCTGACCAGCGGCCTCCCGATCGTCGCCGTTCCCACGACGTACGCGGGCTCGGAGGCCACCAGCGTCTGGGGGCTGACCGAAGGAGCACGCAAGACCACCGGAGTGGACGCGCGGGTTCTGCCGCGTTCGATCGTGTACGACGCGACCTTGACGCTGTCATTGCCGGTGGCGATGAGTGTCGCCTCGGGACTGAACGCGCTCGCCCACTGCGTGGACTCCATGTGGGCGCCGCGCACCGACCCGCTGGATCAGGCACTGGCAGGCGAGGGCATCCGCGTGCTGGCGGCCGGGCTGCCCGCCGTGGTGGCCGACCCGGCCGGGCTTGCGGGCCGCGAGCAGGCGCTGTACGGGGCCTACCTGTCGGCCGTGGCGTTCTCCTCGGCGGGTTCAGGGCTGCACCACAAGATCTGTCACGTGCTGGGCGGCGCGTACGGCCTGCCGCACGCCCAGGCACACGCGGTCGTGCTGCCGTATGTGCTGGCGTTCAACGCACCCGCGGCGCCGGAGGCCGAACGCCGGATCGCGGCAGCCTTCGGGGCCGCTTCGGCCATCGAAGGCTTGCAGCGGCTGCGCGCTGCGGTGGACGCCCCGAAAGCGCTGCGCGACCACGGGTTCGACGAGGCCGACATCGATGACGCGGTACGCACGATCCTGGCGGTGGTCCCGGCGGACAACCCTCGCCCAGTGACCGCCGACAGCCTGCGAGGGCTGTTGCGAGCCGCGTGGGAGGGTGCGGATCCGATGGATCCGATGCCCTGACCGGCACGTCCAGTGGACGAACGACGGGGCACGACAACGCGAGCCGCCTGCCTCGTTTCGGTCAGGCTGTCGCGTCCCGGGCCCGGTGATGCGGGGCGGCAGCCCACGACGCGAGAAAGCGCAGTCCGTCATGGGACGGGGTCCCGGGCTCAGCCGTCATGACCACCAGCTGCTGTGCGGGGTCGGCTGTACAGGTCAGGCTGTCCCAGTCGAGTGTGAGGTCACCGGCGACTGGGTGGCGCAGCCTCTTCGTGCCGACCCGTAGACCGGGCACCGGGCAGCCTGCCCACCACTGCCGGAAGTCGGCGTCGGCCACCGACAGTTCACCGACGAGTGCGGTCAACTCGGGGTCGCCAGGGCACTTGGCGGCCTCTACGCGCAGTTGGGCGACGCAGCTCCGGGCGATCGTCCGCCAGTCGAGGTAAAGCTCCCGGAAGCGGGGGTCAGTGAAGATCAGCCGGGCGTAGTTGAGTTTCTTCTCCGGAACCCGCCCGAAGTCGGTGAGCAGCGCGGCTGCCAGAGCGTTCCAGGCCAGGATGTCCATGTGACGACCCATCACGAGCGCGGGGGTCGTGGTCAGTTCGTCCAGGAGACGTCTGAGTTGCGGCTGGACCTTCTGTGCCGGTCGGCGGCGCGGCGCGCACTCGTCCTCATCTCTCGCCGCCAGCCCGAACAGGTGGTCACGCTGGTCATCGTCGAGATGCAGGACACGGACAAGCGTGGCGAGCACCGACGTCGGCACGGAGGCACGCCCCTGCTCCAACCGCGTGTAGCGGTCCGTGCTGATCCCCGCGAGCTGCGCGACCTCCTCCCGGCGCAGCCCCGGCACTCGCCGGGGCGCCCCGGACTCGGGCAGCCCCACGGTACGCGGACTGAGTTGCGCCCGGCATACCTTGAGGAATCCTCCCAGTTCGACCAAATGCGCTTTGCTGTACATAGCATTTAGTGTCCCAGTACTCAACTGAAAAGTGAGGGGGAGAGTTTCCTCCCACTCGAGAGCCAGTTCAGCCTTGCACCGCTCTGCCCTCGCGAGGGGGGGTAAGGATTCCTCCCCTGGATAAGTCATTCCCAGGCTGGAATTCTCCCCTTTGCGGGTTCGCACGATGATGGCAGGGTCGGGGTAGTAATTGTTTTCCGAACGTCACCGATATCCGGTATTTCCATGGCGGCAGGCGGAGGAGGCGGGGAAAGGAAGTGCGGACTGGCACGGTGCCGCACCCGGCCAGTTCATGATCCACCGGGCTCTGTGGGAGACGGACGACACCACCTGGCTGGAGCATGTCCCGGACGACGAGTGCCACGGCCCGCGGGTCAGCACCCGTACCCGTCCGTGACGCCCCGACAGACCCGACAAGTGCTGGGAAGGCATCATGCGAGCAACCATCATTCACGCGCCCGGTGACATCCGGGTGGAGAACACCCCGGAGCCGAAGATCACGGCACCGACGGACGCGGTCATCCGCACCGTCGCCGCCTGCGTGTGCGGCTCCGATCTGTGGAGCTACCGGGGTGTCCTGCCGGTCACCGGGCCGCAGCCGATCGGCCACGAGTACGTCGGCATCGTCGAGGAGGTCGGCAGCGACGTCTCGACCGTCGAGGCGGGCCAGTTCGTCATCGGCTCCTTCGTCGCCTCCGACAACACCTGCCCGATCTGCCAGGCCGGCTACCACACCTCCTGCCGGCACGCGCAGTGGGTCAACGGCTGCCAGGCCGAGTACGTCCGTGTCCCCCTCGCCGACGGCACCCTGGTCGGCACCCCGGAACAGCCGGCCGGGGAACTGGTCCCGGACCTGTTGGCCCTGTCCGACGTCATGGGCACCGGCTGGTACGCCGCCAAGGCGGCCGAGGTCAAGCCCGGTTCGACGGCCGTGGTCGTCGGTGACGGCGCGGTGGGCCTGTCCGGCGTCATCGCCGCGAAGGAACTGGGCGCCGAGCGCATCATCGCCATGAGCCGGCACGAGTCCCGGCAGAAGCTGGCCCTGGAGTTCGGCGCCACCGACCTCGTCACCGAGCGGGGCGAGGAAGGCGTCGCCCGCGTCAAGGAACTGACGAACGGCATCGGCGCCGACTCGGTCCTCGAGTGCGTCGGCACCCAGCAGTCGATGCAGCAGGCCCTGCAGTCCACCCGCCCGGGTGGCAACGTCGGCTTCGTCGGCATGCCGCACGACGTGCAGATCGACGGCCTGCAGCTCTTCTTCTCCCACGTCGGTCTGCGCGGCGGTCCCGCCCCCGTACGCGCCTACCTTCCCGACCTCATCGAGCGCGTCCTCAGCGGCCGTATCAACCCGGGCAAGGTCTTCGACCTCACTCTGTCCTTGGACGAGGTCGCCGAAGGTTACAAGGCCATGGACGAGCGTCGCGCCATCAAGGCATTGCTGCGTCCGTGACATGAAGCCCCGGCGGTGGTGGGCACCGGTCGGCGGCGCCCACCACCGCCGGCACCGACCAGCGGCAGCCGCACCCGCCATCGCGGCCCAGCAGAACGGACCGACCGTCATGACCAGCGAGACGATCGCCACCGTCGAGGCGTACTTCGAGACCTTCGGCACCCGCGACCCTGACCACAGGTCCGCGCTGCCCGCCGTTGCTCACCCTGAGGCTGGTGCCCAGATGAGCAAGACCTTCCCGGTGGGAGCCGCTGAACTGCCGCCAATAGTCCGCCCGACACAGGAGTAGGCCCCATGCTCGGTCTGGAACTCGTCGTGCTGCTGGGCGTGGCTGTGCTGGTCGGCCAGGTAGTCGCACAGCGCTTCGGCGTCGCACCGCCCGTCGCGCTGCTTGTCGTGGGCGTTCTTCTGGGGCTGGTTCCAGCCGTACGCCAGACTCAACTTCCGCCGGAAGTAGTACTGCTGCTCTTCCTGCCGGTGTTGCTGTACTGGGAGAGCCTCACCACGTCCATGCGGGAGATCCGTTCGAACCTGCGGGGCATCGTCCTGCTCAGCACGGTCCTGGTGATCCTCACCGCGTGGGTCGTGGCGGTCGCCGGGCACGCACTCGGACTGCCGTGGGGACCTGCGTGGGCACTGGGCGCCGCGGTGGCTCCGACCGACGCGACGGCCGTCGGCGTCCTGGCCCGCTCCCTGCCGCGCCGTCAGGTCACCGTGCTGCGTGCCGAAAGCCTCATCAACGACGGCACCGCACTGGTCATCTTCGGTCTGGCGGTCGGTCTCACCGTCGGCGAGGAGCACCTCACCCTTCCGCACGTGGGCGCGCTGTTCCTCCTGGCCTACGGCGGCGGGGCCGCCATCGGCGTGGTGGTCGCCTGGGTCAACATGAATCTGCGACGCCGCCTGGACGATCCCCTGCTGGGCAATCTCGTCATGATCCTGGCGCCGTTCACGGCATATCTGCTCGCCGAGCTGATCCACGCCTCAGGTGTCCTCGCGGTCGTCGTCAGTGGGCTGATCATGGCCCAGGTGGCTCCGAGCCTCATCCGCGCCGAGCACCGTCGCCAGGCGCTGGCCTTCTGGCCGCTGCTCACCTTCATCATCAACGGCGCGCTCTTCGTCCTGGTCGGAGTGGAACTCCAGTACGCGTTGCGCCACTTGAACCGGTCCGACCTCCAAGACGCGCTGATCGCGGTCGGAGTGGTCAGCGTGGTGTTGATCGCTGTCCGGTTCGCGTTCCTGTTCTCCTCCGCCTACCTGATCCGCGTGCTCGACCGGCGCCCTGAGCAGCGGCTGCGCAGAATCAGTCACCGGGCACGCACCGTCAGCGGGTTCGCGGGCTTCCGGGGCGCGGTGTCGCTCGCCGTGGCTCTCTCGGTGCCGGAGACCCTCGACTCGGGTGAACCCTTCCCCGACCGCGCCTTCATCGTCTTCGTCACCTCCGGCGTCATCGTGGTGACACTCGTGGTGCAGGGACTGCTGCTGCCGGGAGTGGTGCGCTGGGCCCGGCTGCCGCGCGACACGTCCGTCGACGAGGAGCACGTACTCGCGGAGACCATGGCAACCGAGGAGGCCATCGAGGTCCTGCCGCAACTCGCTGCCGAACTGGGCACCGCCCCGAAGGTCATGGAGTGGCTGCGCCAGGAGTACGAGGCCCACCTGGCCACCGTAAGGGCCAGCGGCGCGGGCACCGACGACGATCATCCCGCCCTCCTCCACAACCGCCACTACACCGACCTCCGCCTCGCCCTCATCGCCCACAAACGCGCAACGGTCGTACGACTGCGCGACGAGCGAGAGATCGACGACACCGTGCTGCGTCAGCTCCAGGCCGCCCTGGACAACGAAGAGGTACGGCTGGCGGGACGCGAGCAGGTGGAGTGAGCCGAGCCCGACATCCGGCCTCGGCACAAGACCCGACAATCCCCCAGCAGAAGAGGATTCCTGCCATGTCCTCCGGCCTCATCGACGTCCATGCCCACCTCCTGCCCGGCTTCTACGTCCAGCAGGCGACAGCGGCGGGGCACGCCCACCCCGACGGCATGGGCGGCTGGCCGTCCTGGTCCGTGGAAGCGCACCTGGACCTGATGGACCGCAACGGCATCGACACCGGCATGCTGTCCATGTCGTCCCCCGGCGTGCACTTCGGCGACGACAAGGCGGCCCGGCTCCTCGCCCGGCGCGTCAACGAGTACACGGCCGAACTGACCCGCGACCACCCGGGCCGCTTCGGCAACTTCGTGTCGCTTCCCCTGCCGGACGTGGACGGCTCGTTGGAGGAGATGGCATTCGCCTTCGACGAACTCGACGCCGACGGCGTGGCCCTGCTGACGCACACGCACGGGGTGTACCTGGGCGACCAGCGCCTCGACCCGGTCTTCGCGGAACTCGACCGCCGCCGGGCCGTGGTCTTCCTGCACCCCACCTCACCGGTGTGCTGGGAACAGTCGGCACTCGGCAGACCGCGGCCGATGGTCGAGTACATCTTCGACACGGCCCGTACCGTCACGGACCTGGTGATGGCAGGCGTCCTGACGCGCCATCCGAACATGCAGGTGATCGTTCCGCACTGCGGTGGCGCGGTTCCCGTCCTGGCCGACCGCATCAACGAGTTCATGAGGCTGTTCCTGCCTTCGGAGAAGTCGCCCTCCCCCGATGCCGTACAGCAACTACGGGGCCTGTACTACGACATGGCGGGCACAGCCTTCCCACGCCAGGTCCCCTCGCTGCTGAAACTCGTCGACCCGGACCGCGTGCTCTTCGGCAGCGACTACTGCTGGACGCCTCCCCCGCTGGCCGACGCCCACATCGCGGCGATCGACGCGGCCGAGTCACCGATGGAGGGGACCACGTGGCGTTCCCTGACGACGGCGAACGCCAAACGCCTGTTCCGGCCGGTCAAGCGTCGAGGGTCGAGTACACGCTCGATCCAATATTGAGCACCAAGAACGACACCGGATGCTGCGGCGACCGCCTCGCGACCGGCACCCGGCCACCGATGTCGACGGCAGTAAGGAGAAAAGATGCACACCCGAACACTCGGACAGGACCTGCGGGTTTCCGCCATCGGTCTCGGCGCGATGGGAATGTCCCAGAGTTACGGCCCGAACCCCGGTGACCGAAACGACATGATCGCCGTGCTCCGCGGGGCCGTGGACCGCGGGGTCACGTTTTTCGACACCGCGGAGGTGTACGGCCCTTACGTCAACGAGGAACTCGTCGGAGAGGCCCTCGCTCCGGTCCGCGACCAAGTGGTGATCGCCACGAAGTTCGGATTCCGCATCGAGAACGGTGCGTCAGTCGGACTCAACAGCCGGCCCGAGCAGATCCGTGCCGTCGCCACGGCCTCGCTCCAACGGCTCGGGGTGGAGACGATCGACCTGTTCTACCAGCACCGCGTTGATCCACAGGTGCCGATCGAAGACGTCGCCGGCACGGTGGCCGAGCTCGTACAGGAGGGCAAGGTCCGCTGCTTCGGGCTGTCGGAGGCCAGCGCGGAGACCATCCGCCGTGCCCACTCGGTCCACCCGGTCGCGGCAGTGCAGAGCGAGTACTCGCTGTGGACCCGAGATCCCGAGTCACAGGTCCTGCCGACGTGCGCGGCGCTCGGAATCGGGTTCGTGCCCTTCAGCCCGCTCGGCAAGGGGTTCCTGACCGGGGCGGTGGACACTTCGACGTCGTTCGCGGCCGACGACGTCCGGACAACCATTCCGCGGTTCACGGCCGAGAACCGAGCGGCCAACCAGGTCCTCGTCGAGCACATCGCCACGCTCGCGCAGGCCAAGAACGCCACACCGGGGCAGGTCGCGCTCGCCTGGCTGCTTGCACAGCATCCGTGGATCGTTCCCATTCCCGGAACGCGGCGCATCGCGCGCATCGAGGAGAACACCGCCGCCACTCAACTGCCGCTCTCCGCCGACGAACTGTCGGACCTCGACGAACTCGCCGACCGGGTCGGCGTGCAGGGAGACCGCTACAACGAGCACCACATGTCGCTGGTCGACAAGTAGCCAGACGACCAGAAGCAGGTAGCGGGCGAACACACACCGGTTTCGCCGGCACGACCACCACCGGCGCTTCGCCGACCGCCGGTCGCCGCACCACCGAAAGGCGTCGACCCGGCGGATCAGCCCCGGTGGCCCCAGTCCACGCGGTCGGCCAGACCGGCTGCGGTGAATGCGGCCACCAACTCGTGATGGCCCTCGGTGAAGTGGGACCAGCTGTCGTAGTGGACGGGGACGATCCGGCGGGCACCGAGGATCCGGGCGGCCTCGGCGGCATGGGCGCTGTCAAGGACGAGGCAGGCACCGTCGTAGATGACGGAGATGCGAGGCGCGCCGGCGAAGAGGAGGGCGGTGTCGACCGGACCGAAGCGTTCGGCGATCTCCTTGACGGCGTCGAGGGACGCGTTGTCGCCGCTGACGTAGACGGTGGGGAGGCCCTCGCCGGTCAGGACGAAGCCGACGACCTGGCCGGAGACGGGCTCGACCTGCCCACGGGGGCCGGGGCCGTGGATGGCGGGGACGCCGGTGACGGTGATCGTGCCGCCGTCGGGCCGGTCCAGCTTGATCGTCTCCCAGTCGGCGAGGCTCTTGGCCTTGTCCCCGAGGCGCTGTCCGCCGTCGGGCGTGGTGAGGGTGAGCGGTACGTCGGCGAGCAGGGCCCGGCCTGAGTGGTCGAGGTTGTCGGGGTGCTCGTCGTGGGAGAGCAGGACCACGTCGACGCGGCCGAGGCCGGCGGGGCTGCCGGAGGAAGGGGTGGTCTTGGACAGGAGCAGGCCGCCCGGCACTTGGTAGTCGCCGGGGGCGTCGAAGGTCGGGTCGGTCAGGAAGCGCAGGCCGCCGTACTCGAAGAGGGCGGTCGGGCCGCCGAAGACGCGTACGGGGAACTGCTCGATGGATGTGACGGTAGAAGCCATGTCAGACACCTCACGGATGGGTAGACATTTATCCGTGAGAAGAATGTAGCCGCTTCTCACGGATGACCGCAAGACGTACCATGAGAATCATGAAGGAGACCGTGACCGCCGGGCTCGCCCTGCCGCCCGCGCCGGGCGAGGAGCAGTACCCCGCCCTCGCCCTCGCCAACAGCGTCATCGCCCTGCCCGGCGGGCACTTCATCGATCTGCTCGGCACGCCGACTGCGGCCAACCAGTGGCTCGTCGACCACGACCTCGCTCCGGCCGACGCCGGCATGCGGGAGATGTGCGCGGCACAGCTGCGCTCACTGCGGGAACAGGTCAGGACGCTGCTCGCCTCCCGCGTCGCCGCGCTTCCCGCGATCCCCGCCGCCGTCACCGCGATCAACGACGCGATGACCCGCGTCCCCACAGCCCCGCTGCTGCAGTGGGACGAGAAGAACGGCCCCTACCGCGCGACCCCGCACCCCACCACCGAGATCGTCGACCACGCCCTGGCGGCCCTCGCCGCCGACGCCGCCAACCTGCTCACCTCCGCCGCCGCCGAGCGCCTCACCGCCTGCGGTTCCACCCCCTGCAACCGCTACCTGCTGCGCCACGGCCGCCGTCACTGGTGCTCGACGCGCTGCGGCGACCGGGCCCGCGCCGCCCGCGCCTACGCCCGCCGCACTCAGTCCCAGCCCGACTGACCACACGACGAGCGGGGCCTCGTCGGTCCGGCCGTCCTCCAGGCGGACACGGGCTCCGGCACCAGTGTTGTGGTAACCGACAACCTCACGGTCGGTCAGCAGGTCGCGTGGGGGCGACCAGCCATGGCTGGACCGCGTTGCGCACCGCGGCTCTTCGCGCCGTACGTACCGCGGAACACTCAGACGCCGTATCAGTTGCGGAGCGACAGCGTCACACCCGCTACTACTGCGGCGAACAGCACCGCGACGACGCCGTAGGCGAGGCGGTGGTGGCGCAGGAAGGGGAGGAAGCGGTCGGCGGCGCAGCGGCCCGGGCCGGTCAGGGCCAGCGAGGCGCCGGCCGCGGCCATCAGCAGCGAGTACTCGATGCCCTCGGGTACGAAGAAGCCGCCGCTCCAGGTCACAGCCATCGCGTTGATCATCGTGCCGACGACAGCGGCCCCCGCGAGCGGCGTCAGCAGGCCGAGCGCCAGACCGAGCCCCCCGAGGGTCTCACTGAGCCCGGCCACGAGGGCCATCATCCTGCCCTGCGGGTAGCCGCTCATTGAGAGGGCCTGGCCAGTGCCCTCCAGGCCCACGCCGCCGAACCATCCGAACAGCTTCTGCGCGCCGTGCGCCGCCATGGTGAGGCCGACGGCCAGCCGCAGCAGAAGAAGACCGACGTCGTACGCGTGGGGGGTGACGCTGTGACCGTCTTTCCGCGCGGCGAGTGCTGTGTCTCGGCCGGGGGAGAACGTGGTGGAGGAGTGCATGGGGCTCGTTCCTGTCTCGGGGTGCGCTTGATTGAAACGGGGTCTCCCGGGCGGCATCGCGCCCGGTGGGAATGTGGTGTTCGTCGGTGACGTGGCGTCCTTGTCCCGCCACCACGTCCGGCGTCGTCAGGACGCGGCGGCCCTGGCCGCCTCGGCGAGCTGACGGTTGTGCGAACCGGCGCGAAGGCTGGCGACCGCAGGCGGAAGGGCAAGGCCCGCGTGCAGTCGCCGGCCTTCGACAGGGTCCAGTGCCTTCGCCGCAGCGTCGTCCACGAGCCATCGGAAACGCCTTGGCGGCGGAAGTTGCACGGAGTGGGGTCGGCGTCAGCGCTCGTTGAGCTTCGCCAGTTCCGCCGCGTACCACGCGCCGACCTCGGCAAGGATCGGCCCCTGGGGGGACGCCCAGTCCGGGGACCACTCGGCCAGAGTGGCGCGCGCCGTGTTGGGCACGCTGCCGGCATGGGCCATGCGATCGACCGCGATGTCGTGCGCGTACTTGGTCTGCCCGCCCACCGCGTCGGCGATGAACGCGGTCCTGAGATCCTCGGCCTGCATGTCCATGATGGGGAAAGACAGGCAGATCTCGGTCCACAGACCGCACATGACGAAACGCTTGCGCCCGGTCTTCAGGACCGCCCGGCGGAAGGCGTCGTCGTCCCAGGCGTTCATCGTGGTGCGGTCGATCTCGGGAAGGTCCGGGATCTCCTGACGCAGCTCCTGGACCGTGGGGCTGTTGACACCCGACTCGACGCCGACCGTGCTCAGGACGACCGGGATCCCCGCCTTGACCGCGAAGCGGGCCAGCACTCGTGCGTTGAGCATCATCAGCTTGGTGTCCATGGAGATGACCTCGGCGACCATCTCCGGCTGGTAGTCGATGAACACCAGCGCGGAGTTGTCGTGCATGAACAGCTCCCCCTTCGACCGGCCCTTGGACGCTGCGGCAGCGGTCCGGGACGTGGCCATCGAGGTGGTCACAGCGGCAGCGGCTCCGCCAGTGGCAGCCATCACAGCACGACGACTGAAGTGCTTGGTCATCAAAGCTCTCCCTGCAAAGGATTGGTCCAGCACCGCAGCCCTCATGGCCACAGCGCGCTCGCGACCACCCACCTGGAGCGTTGCGGATGAGATGCCACCCATTGGCTCCACGATGGTTCTTCATCGAGTCGGTCCGAGGGCTCCATCCTTGGACGCACCACTGGCCGGGGTCCATGACGCACTTCGCCGGTTCCATGAACCGATCGGCTAACACCGCTGATCAACGCGCTACCATCGCGTGAACCGCGCCGCCGTCAGGCAAGCCGCGCCACCACAATTCCCGTATGCCCGCCGGCGTAGGAGTCATCGTGGACCTCAACCTGCATCTCGTGCGCTACCTCGCCGCGGTCATCGACGAGGGCCACTTCGGCCGCGCGGCGGAACGGCTCTACATCAGCGCACCCTCGCTCAGCCAGCAGGTCCGCAAACTGGAGCGTGCACTGGGCGTCGAGTTGGTGGACCGCTCCGCCCACCCGGTCCGGCCCACCCCGGCCGGCGAACGTTTCCTGGCCGAGGCGCGTGACGCGCTCGCCGCGGCCGACCGGGCTGTCGCCGCCCTGGAGGCCCACCGCCACGAGCTGGCCTCCACGCTCCGTATCGGTTTCATCACGGGGGCCGCCGGCACCTTCACCCCGCGCATACTCGACGAGTTGCGCAACGAGGTCCCCGACGTGTCCGTCCGGTTGATGGAACTCCCCTGGCCGCAGCAGGCCTCGGCCGTACGCGAGGGCGTCGTCGACGCTGCGCTGGTGCGGCCCCCGATCACCGAAGCGGCCGGCCTGCGCCTGGATGTGGTGCGCCACGAAGCCCGAGTCGTGGCACTGCCCGTTACGCACCGTCTCGCGGCCCGCGCGGAGGTCTCGCTCACCGACCTCGACGGCGAGGTCCACGTCACCTACGACGAGGCCGATCCCGCGTGGGTGCGCTGGTGGGCCTGCGATCCACGCCCCAGCGGTACTCCCGTCCGCTACGGCCCGTCGGTCCGCACCATCGACGAGTTGCTGGAGGTCGTCGCCACCGGGCAGGCCGTGGCGATCACCGGCGCGTTCGTGAACGGCTGCCACAGCCATCCCGAGGTCACGTTCGTTCCGGTCACCGGCGTCGAACCAGGTCCGCTCTCGCTGTGCACCCGCGCCGACGACAGCTCACCGCTCGTCGCGGCGCTGCGCCGAGCCGTGAGCCGGTTGCGCGCCAACAACCCCACGGAGCCCGGCAGTCCGTCGGAACCCCAACCGGGGGCAGTGATTGCAGCCGACCGGACCCTCCACCGGATTCCGGAGCCATGGGCCGACTCATCTGGAAACACGCGGGACATACAACACCGCCCGGTTCTCACCGAAGGTCCGGCGGAGACAGCCGGTCCGTAGCCCTGTCCTGGGTATCCCAACTCGCCCTGGCACAATGCCCAAGCGCGTTGCGCCTGGGTCGCAGAGACCAGCATCATGCTTTGCCGGTGTTCTGCCGGGTGCGATACTGGCGCGCCGCGGAATCAGCGGAGCATACGGGGGCGTGATGGGCCAGGCGGTGACCGCAGCCATGCTGCAGGTGGCTGATGTACACAAGTCGTACGGTCGAGGCGCCGGCGCCGTTCATGCCCTGGGTGGCGTTTCCTTCGAGGTCCCTCGGGGGGAACTCGTTGCTCTCAAGGGACGCTCGGGCTCGGGCAAGACCACTTTGCTCAACATCGTCGGTGGTCTGGACGAACCGGACAGCGGACGCGTCACCATCGACGGGCTGCACCTTCGGGACCAGGGTGAGGACGCCCTCCTCGCGCTGCGCCGGGAGCGCATCGGCTTCGTCTTCCAGTCGTTCGGGCTCATCCCCATCCTCACGGCTGCCGAAAACGTGGGCGTACCACTGCGGTTGCGCAGGGCGGACCCGCGCGAGCGGCAGGAGCGCGTCGAACTGCTGCTGTCCCTCGTGGGGCTCGCGGACCATGCCGCGCAGCGCCCGGGCGAGTTGTCGGGCGGGCAGCGCCAGCGGGTCGCCATCGCCCGCGCCCTGGCCAACAGTCCCTCGATTCTCATCGCCGACGAGCCGACCGGCCAACTGGACGCGGAAACCGGGCACTCCGTGATGGAACTGCTGCGCGCGGTGGTCCGCAGCGAACAGATCACGGCTCTTGTGGCCACCCATGACACGACACTCCTCGACCTTGCCGATCGTGTGCTGGAGCTGAGGGACGGCGAGATCACCGAGTCTTAGTACCAGTCGTCACCAGTCGTCCGGATCACACCGCAGACGCGGGGTCCGGTATGCACTTCAGAGCCCCGGCTGTTCCTCGGCTGGGCCCTGGCCGTGACGGTCGTTCCGGACGTCGTCCGGGCGGACGGCGATGTGGTCGGGTTCCAGTTCCAGGGCGACGCGGTCGCGCATCCCCAGGGCCCGGGTGTACTCGGCGGGGAGTTGGAGGCGGCCGGCCCGGTCGAGCATGGCGTATTCGCGGGCGACCAGGTTCTCCTGGCCGGTGGCGGAGTCGACTTCGCTGTGGCGCAGGACCTCCGTCGCCGTGCGGCCGTCCCGGATGGCGACCGTACGGCGGACCTCACCGGCGACGGACTGATCGTGGGTGACGATCACGATGGTGGTCCCCAACTCCTCGTTGACGGTGCGGAACGCGGCGAAGACCTGTTCAGCGGTGTGGGAGTCGAGTTCGCCGGTGGGCTCGTCGGCGAGCAGGACCGCGGGATCGTTGGCGAGTGCGACGGCAAGGGCGACGCGCTGCTGCTGGCCGCCGGACATCTGGTGCGGCCGACGGTCGCGGCATTCGGCCACGTCCAGCAGGCCGAGGAGTTCCATGGCTCGATCGGCCCTGGTTCGGCGCGGACCGCGCGCGCGGGCCAACTGCAGGGGCAGGGCGACGTTCTGCGCGGCGGTGAGATAGGGCAGGAGATTGCGGGAGGTCTGCTGCCAGACGAAGCCGACGGTCTTGCGACGGTAGGCGAGGCGGTCCTTGGAGGACATGGTGACCAGGTCGTGGCCGGCGACGCGGGCCACGCCGGCGGAGGGTTTGTCCAGTCCGGCCAGGATGTTCATGAGGGTGGACTTGCCGCTGCCGGAGGCGCCGACCAGGGCCATGAGTTCGCCCTTGCGCACGAGGAGATCGAGGCCTTGCAGTGCCTGTACCTCCACGCCGTCGGCGGAGAAGATCCGTACCAGCCGGTCGCAGGTGATCAGGGCGTCATGGCCGTAGGCAGCGGCGTCGCGCGCGGCAAGGGCACGGTCGGTGAGCTCGTGGAAGGTCGGGCTGCTGGTCATCGGCTGCTCCTGGGCGGTGGGAGAGGCACGGGCCGGTGCCGGAGGGGGCCTGATATCGAGGTTCTGCTCACTGTCTAGCTGTCACCCAGCCTCAGTTCGCGCACCGAGCCACGTCGGCTGACCCACCAGGCCTGGCCGGCGGGCACAGCGATGGCCAGGAGCAGCACGGTGAGCGCCGGCACCGCCAGCGAGAGCGGATCGGTGCGCAGCACGGCCCCCTCGAGACCGGACGGGGAGGCCAGCGCGATGGTCGTGACGTCGACACCGGGCGACAGCAGGTGAATGCCGCCCCAGCCCGTCAGCACGCCGCCGGCCGCTGCCAGGAACGCCTGTGGGAGGGCCGTGAGGATCAGCAGCCGGCGGCCCTGGGACCGGGTCATGCCCATGGTGCGCAACCGGGCGAGCAGGGCGCCGCGTTCGGGCGCGGTGCGCAGCACGGTCAGCACGAGGGCGAGGACCGCGTACCCGGCGCCCGCGGCGACCGCGGCACCGTACAGGCGTTCCGCGCCGGACTGCAGCGGTGAGTCGACGTGCCGCGTGCGTTCCTCGGTGCGCAGCCGGACGGCTGCCGCTGTGCCGTCCGCCGCCGAACGCAGCGCCCGGCCGTTCAGCGCGTCACCGGTCAGCAGCAGCGTCGTCGTGGGCGCCGCGCCGCGGGGAAGGCCGGCACGGTCCACGATCAGGAAGTCGTCACCGAACACGGCCGGGGTGCGGTCTCGGACCAGGACGATCCGGACCGTGACGGAGGTGCCGTCCGGGAGCAGGACGGAGTAGGGGCCGGTGCCGTACTCCTCGGCCACGCGAGGTGAGGCCAGCGCGGGCAGGGGCCGGTCGGCGCCGCCCGTCGTACCGGCGTCCGCCTGCCCGAGGCTCGCCGCGTCGAACGGCCCCAGGCTCGTGTGGCGGGACAGGTGCGCATACGCGTCGGGGGCCACACCGGCCAGCGGTACCGGCTGAGTGCTTTGTGCCGGCTTCGCGTCGTAGGTGACGCTCGCTTCCGTCATGTCCCGTACACCGGGCAGTCGGCGTACGCGGTCGGGCAAGGTTCGAGGGAGTTCACCGGTGATGGTCTCGATGCGGCCGTCAGCGCCCACTTCGAGGAGGGCCGCCTGGTCGCGGGCCGCCGTGACCCCTGCCAGGACCGAGCCGCCGAACGCGGCCGTGGTCAGGGCGCTGAGCAGGGCGAGCAGGGGCAGCACGGCGAAGCCGGGGGCGCGGGCCACCTGGGCCAGCGACAGCGGAACCACCAGGCCGCGCATCCGAGTGGTCGCCCTGCTCAGCGCACGCAGCGGCAGGGGGTGCAGGCGTGCCAGCAGCAGAGCCGCGACCACGCCCGTCAGCAGCGGGGCGGCGGCCACCAGACCGGTGCTGCCGGATCCCTGGCGGCGCAGTACGACGACCGCCCCCGACGCGATCACCAGCACGGTCAGTTCCGCCACCGTACGGCGCCGCGACGGCCGGGCGGCGGTGAGGTCCTCCCGCCCGTCGTGCATCCGTACCGTGCGGTGCGCCACCACGGCGCGCAGTGGGAACGCGACGCAGGCGAGCAGGGTGACGGCGAGGGCGGCGGCGACCGCGGGCGCGGTGCGGGCACCGGGCAGGACGAGCAGTGCGGCGGTCAGTCCGAGGGCGCCGGCCGGCACGGCCACCACCGCCGTCTCCGCCAGCAGCCGAACGGCCAGACCGGGCAGTGAGGCACCGCGGGCACGCAGCAGGGCCAGCTCCGCGCGCCGGCGATCGGCTGCCACGCCGCCGGCCATGGCCAGGACGATCACGGCGAGGCTGCCGGTCCCGACGGCGGCGAGGAGAAGCAGCGGGCCGATCCCCGACCGTAGTCGGGCATGGTCCGCGAGGACCTCGTCGAGATTCGTCTGGGCCGCCAGGCCCTCGTCCACGACCGCCCGCAGTCGTTGCACTCCCGGCCCCGACTCAAGGGCGGCCACGGCGGACGCCAGCCGGTCGAGATCGTGGCCGCGCAGGGTGGCGACGTCGGGGGCCACATGCCAGTACCGGTCCGGGCGGCCGGGGGTGCCCAGGAGCGCCGGGCCGGCATCGGGGGCCAGAAGCAGGCCACCGAGCCAGTGGACGTCCGTCGGCAGACGGTCGGGCCGGCGGCTCAGCACGGGGGTGCGCAGCACCGGCAGTGCCGACCAGTAGGCGCCCTCGGGGACGCGCGGGACGACGATTCCGGTGACCCGGACGGCGAGCGGGGCGCGTGCCGAGCCTGGTATGTGGATCACCGAGCCCACCC
Source organism: Streptomyces sp. NPDC050704 (assembly GCF_040654355.1). NCBI lineage: Bacteria > Bacillati > Actinomycetota > Actinomycetes > Kitasatosporales > Streptomycetaceae > Streptomyces > Streptomyces sp. NPDC050704. The sequence goes on from NZ_JBFAHW010000081.1 coordinate 29,705, forward strand.
GGATGTCGAGCTTGCGGGCGGTGTCCACGGTGACGGCCGCCTCGACCTGCGCGGTCGCCGCGGTCACCGGTGCGCCCGTGGTGCGCGGCAACCGGCCCGCGCTGAGCCGGGCGTGGGAGGCCAGGTCCTGCTGGGCGGCGAGCACCAGTTGGGCGGGCAGGCCGGCGGGCCGGGGAAGCCAGGGGTCGGGCGCCTCCAGGGCGACGGTCGTGCGCACGCCGTACGACGACTGCGCGGGGTCGGGAACCAGCGGCTCCTTGGCGGTGGCGAGAACCTCGGCCCGCGCCGCGGTCAGCGGACCGACACGCAGGGCGGCCTCCGTCTCCTTGACCGTGTCCATCCAAGGCAGGGGGACCTGCACCTGCACGGTCGTCTGGTCGGGCAGTGCCTGCTCGACCGCCCGGCGCAGCCCCGCGTCCCCGTACCGGTCGACGGCACGCGGGTACGCGGCGGCCAGCGCCGCGGTCACGGCCACCAGGAGCGCGAGGGCCACGGACGTACCGGCGAAGGCCCTCAGCCGGGTCCGCAACCCGGCCCGTACGTGCGGCGGCACCGCCCTCGTCCCCCCGTCCTGAGGGGGCACCGGCTGCGTGGTCACTGCGTCACCTCGCCCCTGAGAGCCATCACGGGCTTCGCCCGCCGAAGGGCGAGGGCCATGGTCACGAGGGCGGGGCCCGCGGCGAGGGCCGCCAGCAGGACGGCCAGCCGCGGGAGCGGGAGTTCGACCAGCACCGGTGGGAGCGGCCGGGTGGCCTGCCCGGTCAGGACGACGAGGGGAACCAGCGCGTGCGTCAGCACCGTGCCCAGGGCCGTGCCGACCAGCAGCGCCAGGGTCACCAGTACGCCGTGCTCCACGGCGACCAGCCGGGCCAGCCGACGGCGCGGTGTCCCCAGGGCGCGCAGCACGGCGAACTCACCGTCCCGGGTTCGCATCGCTCCTGCCGCGCTCACCGCGAAGCCGAGCGAGGCGAAGAGCACCGTCACCGCTGCCGCCGCGATCAGCGCTGCCTCCGGGGCTGCCCCGAACGGGTCGTCGCGCAGCTTCGCCGCTATCTCGTCGCGCACCGTCACCTGCTCCGGATCGACGTCGGGCAGGGCCCGCACGGCGGCTGCGGTGGCACCGGGCGCGGCCGTGCTCAGCCACCACTCGGTGGGCTTCAGGCCGGTTCCGTAGCGGGCCTGTAGCACCCGGTTGACGGCCCGGAGATCGACCAGCAGGGCCCCGCCGTCCTGCGTGGTGGCTTCCGTCGTGGGCAGGGCACTCGCGGTGCGGACGATGCGTACGGGAATGGAACGGCCGTCGAACGTCACCTCCACGCGCTGCCCTTCGCGCGCACCGGACGCGATGAGGAACTGGTCGGTGGCGACCGCGACGATCTCGGGTGTCGCGGGTTGGGCGACCTTGAGCCGGACCTCCAGCGGCAGGGCGGGCGGCGAGATGTCGGGCAGCTGGTACCCGGTGCCGTACGTGATGGTGACGGGTGCCGTCGACGTGAGCCGGGGGCGGGTCGGCCGGGCGTCGTCGTCGGGTGGGGCGGCGGCCGAGTCGGCCTCCACCGCGGTCGTCCACTTCGTCGGCAGGGTCAACTGCCGGACGTCGCCGTCGCCCGTTGTCGCCGTGAGCGCGCTGAGGACCAGGCGGTGCCGGTGGGGACGGTCGGTCGGCTGCGGCGTACTCAGTTGGAGCCCGGTCAATGCCAGCGGGCCTCGGGCGCCGTTCAGATCCGGGGTCAGTCGGTGCGGGCGGCCGTCGGCGGCGAGGTCGCCGGACGGTATCTCGTAGGAGGTTCCGTGACGGTCCCGCACCGTGAGCGTGACGTCCGCGTCCGGCCCCGGCATGGTGCTGTGCAGGGCGGCGGTCAGGGTGAGCCGGGTGGTGCCCTTCGGTACCTCGATGCCGGCAGGTGCCCCGCGCGGCGCGAGCCCGGCGAGCAGCGGACCGTCCGTCAGATCGCGCCGCGCCGACATCGCCCGTGCCGCCTCCGTCGTGTTCAGGGCCAGGACGGTCGCGTTTCGGCTGCCGGAGAGCGAAACCGTGCCACGGGCCGCGGGGGCGACCGCGTCGACGTGCGGGAGGTCCGCGTAGACGTCCGTACGGCCCACATCGCCGCCCCCGGAGGCCAGGACGCGGATATCGGCGCCCGCGCGGAAGTCGGCCTGGTCGGCCTGGGACCGGTGCCAGGAGGCGTCCTGCCCGATCGCCATCACGCCCAGCGCCACGGAGATGACCAGCAGTAGTACGGGACCCGCTCCCCGCATCGGTCGGCGGCTGAACTGCCAGCCGACCATGGCCGCGGTCAGTCCGGGCCCGCGGGCCAGCAGCCGCTCGCCGACGCGCGCCAGCAGGGGCAGCAGCCGCAGCACCAGAACCGTTCCGGCGAGCAGCACCAGAGCGGGCGCCACCACCAGCAGCGGGTCGACGCCGAGGACGCCTTCGCGGTCGGCGGTGACAGCACCGGAGTCCTGGCTGCCGAGCAGCCAGAAGGCGACACCGGCCACGGCCAGCAACCCGACATCCGCCCCGGCACGCAGCGGCGCGGGCAGCGCCACCGCCCGCACCTCGGCGGTGTCCGTGAAGGACGCCCGCCACGCCGGGGCAGCCACCGCCAGCGCACACAACGCGGCCACGCCCGCGGCGACCGCCCACACCTCGGGTCGGCCCCCGACCGGCACGTCGACGCGCAGCCCGGTCCGGCCCAGCGCACCCTGCCCGGCCAGCAGCCGTGTCAACGGCCCCGACAACAGCGGCGCCACCACCACCGCCGGCCCGGAGATCAGCAGGGCCTCCAGCGCTGCCAGGCCCGCCAGCCGTGCCCGTGTGGCACCGCGCGCACGCAGCAACCGGGTCTCGGCCATGCGGTCGGAGTTGAGCAACCGTGCGACGAGCAACAGGGCGCAGGCCGCGAGCAGTCCGAGCTGACCGGCGACGATCAGCATGCTGGAACGCGTGACGAGCAGGGAGCGTTCGATGCGATCCAGTACCTCGGGCAACCCGGTGTCCGCTGTGGTCGCACTGCTGAGCGCGGGGCGCTTGCGCAGCTCCGCGCTCCCCGAGCGGGCAGCCTCGCGCAGCGCGCCGATCCGCTCCGTGGTCAGCGAGGAGTAGTCGGCCGAGGCCAGCCAGCCCGACGCGCCGACGCTCACCCGGCCCGACGTCGGCACGCCCGCAGCGGTGAGCAGGGGACCGTACGTCGTGAAGCTCGACGCCTCCATGCCACGACCGCCCAGATCGTCCAACTGCCAGTAGGGCGCCCGGACGTCCACCGGCCGGTACACGCCGGTGATCAGCACACGCACCGCCGGGCCGTCCAGCCGGTCGGTGACGGTCAGCCGGGAGCCGGGAGCCAACCCGAGCCGCTCGGCGGCCCGTTGCGGCAGTGCGGCCTCGATGGACCCGGCGGTCCCCGCCTCACGGGGGAGCCGCCCGGCGACGGTCCGCACCTGTGTGTGATCCAGAGCCGCGAAGTGGGTGAGGTTCGGGTTCTCGTTCCGCTCGGAAGGCGGCCGCAGCGCGAGTGGCAGGGCGTAAGGCCCGGACCTCAGCAGGGTCCGCACCCGCACGGGCAGCCCGGCGAAGATGGTGCGGGCCCCCGCCCGTACGGCGTCGTCGGCCGCCTGCCGCTCGTCGGCCGGCACCTTGGCCTTGAGTACCAGAGCGGCCTCGGCAGCGGTGCGCTGCTCCGCGAGTGACCGCCGCAGCGCCGCATCGCCTATCGCGCCCGAGTAGGCGGTGAGCGCGGCCAGCACGGCCGTGGTCAACAGCACGGTCAGCAGCACGGCACCGACAAGCGCGCGATACACCCACGCTCGTAACGCGATGAACCGCAACATGCCCGCAGGCACCGCTCGTTCCCCCACCGCCCCCCCCGTTTCCAACCACACGGACCGGAACGCGATGCGACGTCGGTAGCGTGCGACTGCAAGTGGGCATTGTAGGACTGACTTTGGTCGCCTTGTGATCGAGAATCGGCGAGTCAAAGGGTCCTCGCGGTCGAACGGGCCCGATATAGACGGAGCCCTTGCGGCTCTGCCACTTCGGCGGCAGCCGCGCGCCTTCGCCCGACCGGGTCGCATCCCGGCCGCCGCCGTCGGCGAAGCGCGGGAGGGCGCCGCAACTGCAGGCTGCCTCAGTCGTTGATCGATGGATGCTGGTGGTGCGCAGGGCACGCCGGCCGGCTGGAAAATCGCGGGGGCCTCATGGCGTTAGTGAGTACTTTGACAGACCGCCTGTCGCAGCACCGATTGGTGATGGCGGCGAGCGGGGCGATGCCACCCCCCTGGTTCACCGACGCGATCGATGCTCTGCCATGCGCGGTGTCGGGGCCGGCGGGGCTGAGCGGGGTGACGGCATGAGTGCCTTCAGCCGTATCACGCAGGTCGCCATCCACCTGCCCGCCGGCCGGCAAACCTCCCATGCCATCGAGGACCGGTTGCGTGAGCACAGTCCGGACTTGCGGATCCCGGCCGGGCTGCTGCGACGGCTCTACGGCCTTGAGGAGCGGGTCGTAGCCGATGACGGTGACCTGCCGTCCACCCTGGCCTCACGCGCCGTCGACCGCGTTCTGAAGCAAGCGCAGGTGGAGCCGGGCGACGTCGACCTGCTGTTGTTCGCCGCTGTCAGCGCCGACGTGCAAGAGCCCGCCAACGGTCACGTCGTGGCGGCCGATACCGGCCTCACCTGCCCGGTGTTCGATGTGTCCAACGCCTGCAACAGCGTCCTGAACGCGTTGGAGGTCGCCGACGCCTTCATCCGTTGCGGCCGGTACCGGAGGGTTCTCATCGCGTGCGGTGAGACCCTGAGCCGGCTCAGCCGCTGGACGCTCGGTCCGCACGAACTGCGTACCGGACTTGCCTCCCTGACCGGCGGAGACATGGGCGCCGCACTGCTCGTCGAGGCCGGCGCCACGCCGGGGATCGTCGCCAGCACCTTCATGGCGAACTCCGCGGGCTGGTCCGCGGCAACCCTGTTCAACCCCCACCAGGCTCCGGCTCAGCCGACCGGACTCCACATCGACTCCGAGCAACTGCTCGCCTCCTTCCTCGGTCTGGACACTCAGGCCAGGCAGTGGCTGAAGGAGCAGCAGACCGATCCCGGCGACCTTCCGCTGGTCTGCGTCCACCAGCCGTCGGTCCCGTTCGTCCGCATGATCTGCGAACGCCTGGGCGTCCGGCCGGGGGCTGTCATGCCCACCTTCCACCGCACCGGCAACATGGGCGCCGCGACACTCCCCCTCCAGTTCGCCCTCGCCCGAGAACAGGGCCGACTGCACCCAGGCACGAAAACAGCGGTCTTCGGCTTGGCCAGCGGTGCCAGCAGCGGCGTCATGCTCATCAACTGGTAGCCGGCCAGGGCCTTCAGCGGGCATTCAGTCGACTGATCCAGGCGGATGGCCGGCTGCCATCGGGGAGCTCGGTCTGCTCGATTGCCGTCCACGAACGGCGTGTTGACGAAGATGCGGCGGGCCCACCGAGCTGGGCCCGCCGTCGGCGTCGGTGGCGGGTCTCCCATCACAGGATGAGCAGGGTGACCGCACCGCTTCCGACCTTGGCCACCGCGCCCCGCAGGACCTCACCCGGGATGTTCGCCCCTGCCGGCCAAGCCATCAGGTCTCAGGTCCAGTGCCCTTGTTGGCCCTGCCAACACTTCCGGCCCCGCCCGGACCCCGCTCACCGCTGGCCTCGCGGCTGGGCCGTACCCGGGCCGCTGTTCTCCACACCATCGCCGAGCACCCCGGCTGCTCAACCAAGGAACTCGCCACCCTCACGGGCCTCGTCCCTCCCAGCGCCGGCGAACACGCGACCACGCCGCACGAAGCCGGACTGATCCGCACGGTTGGGCACCGCAACACGGCACTCCACAGCCCCACCACCCTCGGTACCGGCCTCCTCAACACCCCACCCAGGCAGCCTTAGTTCTGAGTGCCGGCGCCTCGCCGATATGGCACCGCTCCCGATCACGCGGAAGGGGAGAGCTGTTCGCGCACCCATTCAGGATCGGGGTTGGTGTGCGGCCGGCCCGCCACGACGACGGTCGGCACCGTCTCGTTGCCATCGTTGGTCGCTCTCACCGCTGCCGCTCCAGCCGGGTCACGCCAGATGTTGACCCAATGCAACTGGTGAGCGCTACGGCCCAGTCGGATGCGCAGCCGCAGGCAATACTTGCAGCCTGACCGCCAGTAGACGACCGGTCGGCCGTCGACCGCGCTGCGGCGTTGTGCCTCCAGCGCACCGATTGATCTCGGGAAGACCAGAGGCGAGTTCACGCCTGCGAGCAGCACGAACACCAGCAGGAGTGCCGCGGCTTCACCGAGGCTCCCGCTGAATACCATCCCGGTCGCGACGACTGAGCCGCAGAACACAAGCAGTATCGGCAAGATCCAAGTGCGCGTCATGATGACGCAGGCTATCGATGAGTCGAAATGCTCCTCGACCCAGGTCGCTCACCTGGGCGTTCGCCGGACGCTGGAGCGGCCTTCGTCTGAACCACACCGGCGAACTCCCCGTCATCGAGGGCACGTTGATCCGTCTGGAGGTCGACCACCTGCCCGGCGGCCACGATCCACGCCCCGTCTCGACCTACGACCTCCCCGGGCTGCCCATCGCCTGATCAGTCTCTTGAAGGACAGGACGTCACGTCCGAAACCCTCGGGCCCCGTCACTGGATTCGTGCGAAGATCTACAGGCCCTATCGAGCTCCCCCTGCCGCAGTAACGATTCCCCGGAGAGCCCATGCGCCGCGCCCATCTCCTCTCCGCTGCTGTCCTCCTGCTCTGCACCGCCTGTTCCGGCGGTCCGGACAATGAGTCGGGGGAGAGTGCGGAGAAGGCCGTGGATCACGGGACAGCCGTGCGCGCCGCGATCGAGAGGACGAGCGCGGACAGCGCCCGCGTGGACGAGAAGATCGAGCTGCGGTCCGCCGACAGCCCCACGACGTACGTGTTCGCGATCGCCGGCGCCTTCGACCTTGGGGGTGACAGGGGCCGGCTCACGGTGGAGCTTGAGGACAGCGGCATGGACCCCGTCGAGGAGGTCTTCGTCGACGACACCGTTTACGTGCGGGGCTCGCGGGCGGTGGGCGAGGGCAAGTGGGCCTCGGCCGTCCGGAGTGAGGCCCTGACCAGCTATTTCCTGCGGGCGCCGCTAAACGACCCCGAGCACCTGCTCCGCCAGATGAAGGCGATGCGGCAGGTCTCGAACGAGGGCGAGGAGCAGGTGAACGACGCCCCCGCGGTGCACTACCGGGGCACGATCGACCACGCCACCGCGACGCTCCGGATGACGACGAAGACGAAACAGGGGCTGAACGACCTGCGCGAGAAGCTGGGCGACGACGTGCCCGTCTACGCGGACGTGTGGGTCGACGGGAAAGGGCGCGCCGTCCAGGCCCGGCTGTCCTACTTCGGCGGCATGAGGGCCACGACGACGATGACGTTGTCGGACTTCGGGACGCCGGTGAAGGCCGAGGCGCCATCGGCCGAGCACGTCGTTCCCGTGACGGCGGGCGAGGATGTCCTGCTGGCCTGAGCGGGAGGGAGCCCTGCGCGGGGCCTGCCCCTGGGCGACAGTCGGACCAAAGGAGTCGGCGCCGGGGACGACGCCGGCGGCGACAAGCCCAGTGTTCCTGCGTCAGGTGCGGGAGCGGTACGGCGCGAACCGGTAAGGCGTGGAGCAGTGAGGCGTGGATGCGGGCGATGGCCCGCAGCACATCGTCGCGGTTCTTGGCCTGCTGCATCCATGCAGGCGGGCGGGCCACCACGGTCATCCTTGGGGAACACGGACGCGCTCGCGACGAGCCGCCGGGCGTCGCGGCCCGACATCGGGTTGGCGTGACGCCGACCGTGGCGTCGGCCACCGGTCGGTGGCGTACTGCTCGCCCCTCGCCCTTCTGACGCCGTCACCCGTGCAATCCCCGGGCCCTGATTCCTCTCGACTTGACGCATGCCGATATGGGCATACGATGGCTGCCATGGCACGAGCAGCGACGACGTCGGACGTCTTCAACGCGATCGCCGAGCCGCAGCGCCGGGAGATCCTGGTACTGCTGCGGGCGGGTGAGCGACCGGTGACCGAGTTGGCCCAGGAGCTGGGGATGACCCAGCCGGGGGCATCCAAACACCTGCGGGTGCTCCGGGAGGTCGGGCTGGTGCGGGACCGCAAGGCAGGCAAGCAGCGCCTGTACGGCCTCGACGCCCGCGGGCTGCGACCGGTCCACGAGTGGACCGGCGGGTTCGAGCAGTTCTGGAACGAGAGCTTCGACCGGCTGGACGCGTACGTGCAGGACCTCAAGCAGACAAAGCAGGAGGAGTAGCCGATGAGCGCGACAGGACGAGGAGCGCCGGCGCGATCCGCGACGGCCGACCGCGAGATCGTGATCTCCCGGGTGATCGACGCCCCACGGGAGCTGGTGTTCGAGGCGTTCACCGAAGTCCGGCATCTGTCGCGATGGTGGGGACCGGAGGGGTTCACCACCACCACGCGGTCCTTCGAGTTCCGCGTCGGCGGGGAGTGGGACTTCGTGCTGCACGGACCGGATGGGACGGACTACCAGGAGTGGATCTCCTGGACCGAGATCGCCCCGCCGGAGCGGATCGCGCTGCTGCACGGTGAGTCCCGAGGCGACCCGAACGCCTTCGAGTCGGTCATCGTGTTCGCGCCCGACGGCGCGGCGACCCGGATCGAGATGCGCACGGTGTTCCCCACCAAGGAGCTGCGCGACGAGGCGGTCGAGAAGTACCACGCGATCGAGGGCGGCCGGCAGACCCTGAGCAACCTGGCTGCCTACGTCACCGAGACCGTCCGCAAGGGAGCTGAGGGCTGATGGCCGGGAAAGTGTTCTTCAGCGTGTCGATGTCGCTGGACGGCTTCATCGCGCCGGAGTCGCTGGAGGGGGTCATCTCGCCTGAGCGGCAGGACGACCCGCAAGTCCAGCGCTGGGCGGCGCAGTGGATGGAACTGCAGCAGTGGATCTTCCCGCTGCGGTTCTTCCGGGAGAACCTGAAGCTCGGCGAGGGCGGCGAGGAAGGGCGCGACAACGACATCGCGCGGGAGACGTTCGAGCGCACCGGCGCGAGCGTGATGGGCAAGCGCATGTTCGACCTCGGCGAGCGGGCGTGGCCGGAGGAGGCGCCGTTCCACACGCCGGTGTTCGTCGTGACGCACGACAAGCGTGACCCCTGGGAGCGGCCGGGTGGGACCACTTTCCACTTCGTCAACGACGGCATCGAGGCCGCACTCGACCAGGCCCGCGAGGCTGCCGGCGACCGGGACGTCCGCATCGCGGGCGGCGGCGCAACGATCCTGGAGTACGTGAACGCCGGCCTGATCGACGAGTTCTCGATCGCGCTCTCCCCCGTGCTGTTCGGCTCCGGAATCCGCCTGTTCGAAGGCGTGGACGCGGGCCGCGTGGCCCTGGAGCCGGTCCGCGCGGAACCGACACAGCGGGTGACCCACCTGACCTACGCAGTCCGGAAGCGGTAACTGTCTCGACCTCAGCGCTCCCCCGCCGAGGTCAGCAGCGCGCTGAGATCCTCGACGCTGTGAGGGGCGGCTGTCAGGCTTCGATACGAAGCCAGGTGTCACCGGCTCGAAGCCACAGAAAGCCATCACGCCCCTGACCACAGCGCATGACCACCCGACCGGGCACTCGTACCTTGCGCCGCTCGGTCACACTCCACGTATCGCCGACCAGCTCAGCCAGGACCACTACGGTGGCCCGTTGGTTGTGAACGCGCTTGGTCAGAACTGCCCGATGGCCACGCACGGCAAATCCGTCCGGATCCCGTACAGAGCTGGGCCAGCTCGTCACCTCACCAGTGGAGGGGATGATCCGCGTCAGGAACGTGCCGCCACGCCGGCTGCCGGAGCACCAGACCAGCCATACCCGGCCGCCCTGCCCAGGCAGGTACACACGAACGTCTTCGCCGCGTCGCACACGATGACAGTCCAGGGGCTCGCCTTCGTGGTCGGCGAAGCCCGTGCCGTCCTACGGCTCCGGCGGCATGGTCGGCGCTGGAAGGTCGAGAACGCGGGCGAGGGCGGCTGTGACGGGAGCGCAGTGGTCAGGCAGGTGCTTGGAGGACCAGTCGGTTGCCAGCGTGAGGAAGTCGGCCAAGTCGCGCTCGGCACCGGTGAGCAGGTGGCGGAGCTCGGTTACGCACAGTTCGATCACCGGGCTGTCGCTCTGCTCGGCGTTGACAGTAAGCCGGACGGTGTCGACGAAGCGCTCCGCAATCGGTGACACGGGGTCATGGCCGAATCCGAGCAGGCTGCCGTCGTCGACGAACCGGTGCCAGTCGCGCCAGTCCTCCAGCCCGTCGCAGCAACCTGGCAGGAAGGTGACCCCTGTGGAGTGGTCGGTGACCCGCAGGCCGCCGGCCGCGAAGAGGTTGTCGAAGGTCAGCAGCCCGTGAAGGAACGAGTCAAGTGCCGCGGCCGGCCGAGGCGGCCGATCGCCGTCGGGGTCAATGTCATTGCAGCCGGCGATGCACATCATGGCCGTCCCGACCTCAGCAGGTGAGAGCTCACCGCTGAGGGGCAGCAAGTCGAACGACTTGATCTCGGCGACAGGCCAGAGGTCAAAGCCGTCAGGTGCGTATATCTCCAGGACGGGCTGCATCACGATCACCCGGCGAAGTGTTCCGCATCCCGCGCCCGTACCACCTCCCGATTACGTCGAGGCCCGGATCCCGGCGGCCGCCGCCCGTTCGTCGTTCAGTGAGCGGACCCGGCAGGCGGGGCAGTTCGCCACCGACGCCGACCTGCCGGGACTACGGACCGGCGAACAACCACGGGTCAGACGGCATTTCTCATGCCGTCCGCAGGCTGGGCGGAGCTGGATGGACGGAGGTGGACGGACGGAGGTGGAGCGCGTCTTGCGGTGCCGGGAAAGTGTCCGGACCCTCCTGGGACCGCTGGGCGGTGGCCCCGTCCGCGACATGAGCCGCCCAGTCCAGGATCTGCACCGCCGCCCCTGCGGCCTCCAGCCCTCGGCAGTGGGCGTGGTGCCGGTCGGCAATGCCGTCCAGGTCGAGGTGTTGGCCGAAGTCGGGGTGGGCGGCCAGTCGCCGTGCGTAGGCCCACAGGTGCGGATGGTCGGCGACGCGGTGGACCGTGGCGGCGTCCAGGTGCAGGCGGTGAACGGTGTCGAGTTGCACCAGGGTCACCCACAACTGCACGTCGGCGGCGGTCATTTCGTCGCCGAGGATGAAGTCCTGGGTGGCGAGCCGCCACTCCAGTGAGCCCAGGGTGCGGAGCAGGGAACCAACTGCGGCCTGACGCACCATGGCGTCGGCGCCGGCCTGCCCTGCGCGCTGTGCGGCTTCGTTGATGCGGTACTCGCAGAGGCGTGAGACGGCCTCGATCTCCTCCTCCTCGCCCTGCGGGTAGAGGACGGGCCGGTCGGAGCCGTGACCGCCGAAGTGCCGGGCCAGGTCCCGGAGTATGTCCGGGGTGTGCGTGCTGACGATCCGTCCCGTCCAGTCGTCACTCAGCACCGGTGCGGTGGCCGGTCCGGGATGCCGGTGCGAACTGGCCTCGTACAACGGGCGCAGAGCGGAGTGTCCACCGTCGGGGCTTTCGGGCACGGCCGGCAACAGGGCCACTGGGAGGGCCTGTTCCAGCCCGAGCAGGCTGTGGGTGATGGCGATCCGCAGACAGTGGGGGCAGGACAGCGCGAGGTGGAGGCGGTAACGGCGCGACACGGCGTAGTAGCCACTGCTCGCGTCACAGCCGATCCTGCCCCGGAACAACGGCGGGGAGGAGAGGGAGGGGACGGTGGTCAGGGGTGCGGCGGGCATGTGTCTCCCTGGGTCCGGATCCGGCTTCTGGTTCTCCGAGGTGCGGCGGCGGCGCACACGGGGTGATGGGCGCGCGGCGGCATCGACGCGTACCCGTACGCGGCGGGGACGAGGTGCCGGTGGGCACCTCGGGTTCAGCGCAGAAGGCTCGCCGCGCTGCAGACACGCAGGAGATCGATGTGGCGGCGGGAGGTCAGGAGGAGGGACGGCCGAACCGCGAGCACGGCACGGTCGGCGGGCGAGTCCAGACGCTCCATTATTTCCTACTAATTCACTAGGGATCTCTGACTTGAAGTGTCAGGCGGCCTTCGCGCCACGTCAAGAGGGCCTTCCCAGGTCTCTCCCGGCACGGGCATCGCCATTGCGCCGGCCGCGCTTCGTGCCCGGCTGAACAGGGCAACCGCTCCCGACGCCCGCCCGGCGGTCAACGGTGACCGATGAGCCCGCCCTCGGTGTTGCCTTCCCTACATTTCCTATCGACTTACTAGGAAACTGTTGACGACACCCCAACAGGTGCGCAGGATGAAGCACATGCCCCACACGCAGCAACGACTCGTTCGTCGTCGGCATGTCGACTTTGGTCACGTCGTCAGCGCCGCCTGCTGTCGCGTGTAGGCACGCGGCTCACACATTGCGCGTGCCGCTCCGCTCATTCTCTCTCATCCCAGGCATCCCAGGCGATCAGGCGAACCCACCCACTGCGCCTGATGGCCCGACGTACTTCTGAAGGACGACCGCCATGACCACCGCACTTCCGGCCCAGGCCACTCCATCGGATCCACCTCTCCCCGGCATGCGCCGTCTCCGCCTCGTGGACGACACCGCCCAGGGCGGCCATGAGGGACACGGTTCCGCTCCCCTCGTCGGCTATCTCGTGTTCGTCCCCGAGGGCACCGATCCCGCCCAGCTCTTCGCCAAGGACGTGACACTGCCGGAGATCCGACCGGTCGCCCACACCGACTCACCTCCCGCGCGGCAGACGGGAGGCGGCGGCGTCCGCATCGATCCCACGCGACACGTCGCAGAACTGGACGGACGCGAACTCGACCTCACCTACCTGGAGTTCGGGTTGCTGGCCCATCTCGTCCTGCATCCCCACCACGTGCATTCGCGCGAGCAGTTGATGGCCGGCATCTGGGGCTACGACCACATCGGCGACGGCCGCACCGTGGATGTCCACATCGCGCGGCTGCGCCGCAAGCTGGGCAGGGCTCACCGGCAACGGATCGTCACCGTGAGGCGCGTGGGCTACAAGTACGTGCCCGGCCAGCAGGAAAACCCCAACACCGCACCCTGCCGCCGACCTTGAGGAGACCACCACCATGGGCGTTGCCACTGCGCCGTCCGGCCCCGCCTGGGAATCCGACCGGACCGTGCCTGACCGTGCCCACTGGCTGCGCGTGGCCCGCGAGACGGCGGACGACCTGGCCACGGATGCGGTGACCAGGGAGCAGGCAGGCAAGGCCCCGTTCGACGAGGTGTCCCGGCTGCGTGAGGCGGGACTGCTGTCGCTCCTCATACCGGCCGAGCTCGGAGGAGGCGGCGCGGACTGGCCCACGGCCTATGCCGTCGTCCGGGAGATCGCCGGCGCGGACGGCGCGATCGGTCAACTGCTCGGCTGTCACTACTTCCTGTCGTGGAGCGCCCGGTCCTTCACCGAGTCCGCGCCGGCCACTCGGATCGAGCGGCAGTCCGCAGCGGAGCAGTGGTGCTGGGGTGGCGGTTTCGCCCGCCGGGAACCGCCGCTGACCATAACCAGGACAACCAACGGATATGTGCTGGACGGCCGGCAGAGCTACGCCACCGGGGCCCTGGTCGCCGACCGCCTCGCCGTGCGGGCCGTACGAGCCGACACCGGCGAACCACTCGCCGTCCTCGTCGATCCCGCCCGTCACGGCGTGGGCGTCGACGGCGACGCCGACACCTTCGGCCAGCGGCTCGCGGCCGGCGGGAGTGTGGAGTTCGACGCCGTACCGGTCGCCGCCGACGACGTACTCGGCTCCCTGCCCGTGGACGAGGACGACCTGTCCCCCCGGGCCTCTCTGCTGTCGCCGGTCGGGCGTCTCCTCTCTGTCCAGCTCTGTCTCGGCATGGCCGAGGGAGTGCTCGCCGAAGCCCGCGAGTACAGCAGGGCCGGCCACTCGCCCTGGCACCCCGCCTGGCCGGCCGGCTCTCCCCAGGACCCACACGTACTGACCGCCTACGGAGAACTCACAGTCCTCACCCGCTCCGCGTCCGCACTCACCGATCAAGCACTGAGCGCCATGCACGCCGGGCTGGCACGAGGTGAAGACCTCACTTACGACGAGTACGCGGAGATTTCCGTCCTCGTGGCGATGTCCGAAGCCGCTGCCGTCAAGGCTGCCCAGGAGTCCACCGCCCGCGCCCTCGACATCATCGGCGCCCGCTCCACGTCCTCGCGGCTGGGCTTCGACCGCTTCTGGCGCAATGCCCGGACCCACACCTTGTACGAGCCCGTCTCCCACCGGCTCCGCGATGTCGGGGACTACTTCCTCAACGGTGCGCATCCTCCGTTCGTCCTGCCTGTCTGACCGTAAGGATCCGGAGCATCAGTGGTTCGGCGAAAGAGCAGGCGCATGCTCCCAAATGAATTGGGCACGCCGTCTTCCCCGACCGGCTCGACATGAGCGGAACTCGCCACGCCAGCCGATATACAGGCAATTATGAACGCCGTACTTCACTCACCTTTCGGCCCGTTGAGAACATGAGACGGACGCGCACGTGACATTGACTTGGCCGGATTCCGCTGTAATTCTCTTGCACGTGAGCAAGTCCGAGAACCTCGCCGCGCGCCTGCACGTCGATCTGCGACGTCAGGCCAGCGCCATCTGTTCCGCCGGTCGCCGGACCCGCTGACGGGCGCTGCTCTCTCCCGCCCCATTTCACGGTCGACTGCTACGGCCATGCCGCTGTTGTCCGTAAATCACTAATCCCCTCGCAGGAATCCCTGGTTCATTCCGGGATTCGCTGCAGGATGAACTGCTGTGCATATGGCGGCGCAGGGGCAAGACCGTCGTCAACCGGCACAGCCACCGAGAAGACCACGGCGCCGGAGTATGCGAGCGCCGGTCATTTCCTGATGGGCCTCCCTGCTGATCACCTTCTGAAAGGAACACCCACACATGACCACCGGCACCGGATTCGACATCCGCAGGATCGGCGGCCGTATCGGCGCCGAGATCCTCGGTGTGGATCTCTCCACCGACTTCGACCCCGCCGTCGTCACCGAGATCAACTCCGCGCTCCTGAAACACAAGGCGCTCGTCTTCCGCGACCAGCACCTCGACGATGCCGGCCAGCTCCGCTTCGCCTCCCTCTTCGGCGAACTCACCACCGCACACCCCACCGTCCCCTCTGTCGACGGCCAGCCCCACATCCTGCCCGTCGACAGCGACGAGGGCATCCGGGCCAACCAATGGCACACGGACGTCACGTTCGTCCGTACGCCCCCGAAGGCGTCCACGCTGCGCGGCATCGTGGTCCCGCCCTACGGCGGCAACACCCTCATCGCCAACTCGGCCGCCGCCTACCGGGACCTGCCCGAGCCGCTGCGCGAGCTGGCCGACAAACTCTGGGCTGTGCACACGAACACCTTCGACTACGCCGCCTACGCCGCCCCGAGGAGCGAGAAGGCGGCCGAGTACCGCAGCCGGTTCGTCTCCCGCGAGTACCGCACCGCCCACCCGGTCGTCCGCGTCCATCCCGAGACCGGGGAGCGTGGGCTGTTCATCGGCGGCTTCGCCCAGAGCATCGTCGGCCTCGGCCCCTCCGACTCCCGCGACCTGCTGCGCATCTTCCAGTCGTACGTCACCCGCCCGGAGAACATCGTTCGCGTGGCCTGGACGCCGGGCGACCTCGTTCTGTTCGACAACCGCATCACCCAGCACTACGCACCCGACGACTACGGCGACCTGCCGCGCCTGTTGCACCGGGTGACCGTCGCCGGCGACGTCCCCGCCGCTGTCGACGGCACCCTCAGCCACATCATCGAGGGAGACGACGCCTCCCACTACACCGCCGCCGCGGCCTGAGCCTCGCGGCCGCCGGGCAGGGCAAGGGACACCTGCGCCTGCCCGGCGGCCCGCCCGAAGCGGACACCGACCGAAGCCATACGGGATAATGCACGCATGCGGATCTCAGCCAGGGCGGACTACGCGGTACGTGCCGCACTGCAACTCGCCGCGTCACGGGATGACGGGCCACTGAAGGCGGAGGCCATCGCCGACGCCCAGGGCATCCCGCACAAGTTTCTCGAAGGCATCCTGAACGACATGCGCCGGGGCGGTCTCGTCCTCAGCCAGCGCGGCGGCAACGGCGGCTACCGGCTGGCCAAGCCCGCCGAGTCCATCAGCATCGCCGACGTCATCCGCGTGGTGGACGGACCGCTGGTCTCGGTGCGCGGAGTCCGCCCACCGGACCTCTCCTACACCGGCCCCGCCGAGTCGCTGCTCCCCTTGTGGATCGCGCTGCGGTCCAATGTGCGCGAGATCCTCGAGGGCGTGTCGCTCGCCGATGTCGCATCGGCCCAACTGCCCGCCGACGTATCCGCACTGACCGACGCTCCGGGAGCCTGGGTCAACCCCTGACACGCTGGACCGTCGGCCGAAGATCCCAAAAAGCGAGATAGCCACGTCCACCATGTGAACTCCCTCTTGGGGGGAGTGAAACCTTCTGCCACGATCCCTATCAACCAGGTAGGAAAACTAGGGATCTGCGGGGTGTCGGATGACCATGAGAGCGTTCAACGGCGCAGACCGGTCACTCCCCCTGCTGACCTCGCGTCGCCACATCGACCTCGGCCGTAAGTCCAGCGCCATCTGTCGGCCTGCCTGAGACCGTCCGTAGAACTTCCTTCGGCCGGCAGCGCCATGCGCGCCTCCTCGTCACGACGTCACCGCGTCACCGCGCCACCTCCGCTCTCGAACGCGCGGCAGTACTCCTGCCGCCGAGGGCCTGCGAGTGGAGTGCCGGCGCGTCCCCCTGGGCTTCAGCCTCGCGTTTTCCGCATCTCCCTGATCGACCCACTCTCCGAGAGGACACCTCCGTGTCTGCCGCAAGACCGCTCACCACTCTGCGCACCGTCGCCGTCATAGCAGCGCTTCCCTTCCTGCTGACCGCCTGCGGCTACGGTGCCGAGTCCACCGACGACGACAGGCAGACCGGGGTCGCGGCGGACGCCAAGAAGCTCTCCGCCGACGAGGTGAAGATCGGCTACTTCCCCAACCTGACGCACGCCACCGCCTTGGTGGGCGTCCAGGAGGGGCTGCTCCAGAAGGAGCTCGGCGGCACCACGATCAGGGCGTCCACCTTCAACGCCGGGCCCTCCGAGATCGAGGCGCTGAACGCCGGCTCCATCGACATCGGATGGATCGGCCCGTCCCCCGCCATCAACGGTTACACCAAGTCCGCGGGCAAGAACCTGCGCATCATCAGCGGGTCCGCCTCCGGCGGCGTGAAGCTCGTCGTCAACCCGGACAGGATCAAGTCCCTGGACGACGTCAAGGGCAAGAAGATCGCGACTCCGCAGCTCGGCAACACCCAGGACGTGGCGTTCCTCAACTGGATCGCGGAGAAGGGCTGGAAGGTCGACGCGGAGAGCGGCGGAGGCGATGTCTCGGTCATCCGTACGGACAACAAGGTGACCCCGGACGCCTTCAAGTCCGGCTCCATCGACGGCGCCTGGGTGCCGGAGCCGACCGCGTCCAAGCTGGTCGCCGAGGGCGGCAAGGTGCTGCTCGACGAGGCCGACCTGTGGCCGGACAAG
>NZ_JBFAHW010000082.1:0-46737 GCF_040654355.1 Streptomyces sp. NPDC050704
CGACGCCCGGCACGCGCCCCCACCCTCGAACCGGCTTCGCTCGGCTCGGGCGGGGGGACCCCCACCGCCGCACGTCGCCGCAGGACAGGTGGCTCCGCCACATGACCTGCAACGCCGCACGCCGAGGGCACGCACCGACCGCCGCTGCGCCCGCGCTCCGCGCGGACGACGGGGGTTCAGACACAGGCTCTCAGCGCCCCGCGGGCCGCAGAACCCCGCGCCGCTCCCGGGCCCCGGGCACCGGAACCCGGACCGGCTCCGCACGCAGCCGGCGCCGCACCCCTCGTACGAGCGTCCGCGCCGTGAACGAGGCCCCGTGCACGAAGCGCATGGCGGGCCCGAAGCCGGACGCCGTGACCAGGCCGGCCATGAAGAGGCCGGGCCAGGAGGACTCGAACTCCCGCCCCAGACAAGGGGATCCGTCGGGTGTCACGGTCAGGCTGCCTCGTACGTCCGCCGCCAGCAGGCCCAGGCGTTCGCCCGTCGCCCTGAAACCGGTGGCCGCGATGACGTGTTCGGTGTCCAGGGACGTCAACTCGCCGGTGTGGCCGACCGCTTCGAGGCGTACGCCGCCCCCGGACACGTACGCCGCCGCGACCTCGTTGCCCAGCAGCAGCTCGACGGTCGGTTCGACCCGGTCGCGGAGCCACCAGGCGCCCGCGGGGCCCAGCGCCGTGGCGGTGATCCGGGTGCGGGTGGTCTCCGGGAGGTGGTGGAACGCGCCCGGCCGCTCGGCGTAGAACCAGTTGCGCCAGCCGGGGCCCAGGCCGCTGTGCGGGGCCCGGGCCGACTGCCACCAGGGGCGCTCCCAGGGCGGGGGCTCCTCGTTCCAGCTGAGTCCGCGGGCGCGGGCCACGACGCGGACCCGGGTGCCCTGTTCGGCGAGCAGGGCCGCCGTCTCCAGGGCGGCCTGACCGCCTCCGACGACGGTCACGTCCTTGCCCCGGAAGCGGGCCAGGTCACCGTGGTCGCTGCTGTGCGAGACGTACTCGGGTGCCAACTCGTCGAAGACCGCGGGCACTTGGGCGAAGGGCAGCACGCCGACCGCCAGCGCCACCGTCCTCGCGCGGACCGTCCTGCCGTCGTCGGTGACCGCCTCGAAGCCGCCGGGGAAGGCCTGCAAACGGACCGCCATGCGCTCGTCGACTTCGGGGACCGCGTGCCGGGCGAACCACAGGCCGTACGAGGCGAACATCTCGACCGGGACGGGCTCACCGTGCCGGGCCGCCACGCCCTGCTCGGCGCAGTAGGCGTCCAGGCGCAGGCGGCCCTCGGGGTCCGAGAGGCTGGACGCCCACGGCTCCGACTTGAGGAACATGCCCGGGGGCATGTGGTCCCGCCAGGACGCCATGGGCCGGCCGAGGACGCGCAGGCTCAGGCCGGCCGCCGCGGCATGGGAGGCGATGGACAGGCCGTAGGGGCCGGCCCCCACCACCAGCAGGTCGTACATCAGCAACGGCTCGCTTTCTCGTCATCGGTCAGGGGGTTGGCGTCGCGGCGTGCCGTCTGCCGTACGACACGGGCGTCCGCGGCCGGTGCGGCGGGCGTCCGGCGTACGCGGTCCAGCAGGCGCCGGCCCACGTGGCGGGACCACAGCGCCCACATGGCGACACCGGGCGCGAGGTCGTCCCGGGCGTGCCAGGCCCGCTCGGATCCGCGGCAGAGGACCGCGGTGAGCGGTGCGTAGTTCTCAACGACGAAGGTCCGCCCGGGGAGCGGGGCGGGCGGCGGCAGCGGACGGTGGGTCAGGTCCAGGTGCAGCGCGCGCACCACGTCGAGCCCTGACCCGTCGGCGAAGAGCCGGAACTGGGCGCCGGGCCGGGGGTTGAAGTCGAGCAGGTGGTACGAGCCCGTCGTGGCGTCACGTCGGAAGTCCAGGTCGAAGATGCCGCGGTAGCCGAGCATCGACGTGAGCCGTTCGGCCAGCGCCTGCACGGTGGGGTTCGGCGTCCAGCGGCCCACCGCGGTCAGGCCCGCCCCGCGCGGCCAGGCGCGCTGCTTGCGGCCGGGGCCGCCGCCGCACACCGAGCTGGACCGGTCGGCGTACCCGTGGAAGAACCAGTCCCGGTCGGGACCCGGCGGCAGGAACTCCTGGAGCAGCAGCCGGCTGCCGGCCTCCTCGGCGCGGCGGCAGAGGGTCCGGGCCTCGTGGGCGGAGCGCAGCACCGTCGTGCTGCGCAGGTCCGTCCCGGCGGGCAGCAGCCAGGGGCGGCTCCACTTCGCGACCACCGGCAGGCCCAGCCGCCAGGCCGCGGCGGCGGCCTGTGCCGGGCTGTCCGGGGCCAGGGTCCGCGGGTGCGGGATGCCCGCGGCCGCGCACACGGCGGCCAGCTCCGCCTTGTCCGCGACGCGCTCGGCGAGACCGCGGGGGGAGAGGGGCAGCAGATAGCGGGGCGCGAGTTCGTCCCGCATACGGTCCACCGCGACGGCGCTCGCGTCATCCATTGGGATCAGTACGGCCGGACGGTTCACCCGGGCGGCCACCCGGCGCAGTGCCAGCGCGATGTCCGCGGGCGGGGAACCGGGCGCGGGCGGCGGATGCATCCGCCGCACAAAGCGCGATCTGCATACCGGACTTCCGGTGGAATCGGCTACCACGTGCACGTCGATTCCGGCCCGGCCGAGCGAGCGTACGGCTCCCAGGGTGCCGTGATGAAAGGGATTCCGGTCGATCCGCAGAAGTACGGCGGGAACGCGGGTGTCGAATGGCGGCACGGGTATTTTCCTTTGGTCTCGGTTGGCGCAATTCGCATTTATGTGACTGAGTGTCAGTAGAAGGCGGAAGCAGAGAGCGAGGAGCAGGAAATGGCCCCACGGCGACGAACCCGCACCAGACGGCTGGCCTTGGTCACCGCCTCACTCACCGCAGCACTCTTCGCGTCGACCGCCCTCGCCTCGGGGCCGGGTTACGCCGTGGGCGCCGGGGCGGTGCGGGCGGCGGATCCGCCGGCCCCGGTACCGGCCCCGACTCCGACCGCGCCCACCGGTGTCGTGGCGCCGGTGGCCCTGCCCGACGCGCCTCCGAAGGACCCCGAGGACCCCGCCTTCGGCGCCTACCTGGACTACGGCCCCCGTGGCGTGGCCCGGATCGCCGAGCTCAGCCGCTGGCTGGGCGGGACCGAACTGCGGGTGGGGCACACCTATCTGCCGGGCGACCGGTGGAGCAATATCGAGGGCCTGCCCGGCTTCCTCGACAGCTGGGCGGACTGGCGGCGGGAGCAGGACGACCGGCTGTTCGTCCTCAACGTCCCGATGCTGGAGCGCAACGAGGAGCACGTCTCCGACGCCGAGGTCCGCATCCAGCTGCGCCGCGGTGCGGCCGGAGCCTTCGACCACCACTTCCGCACACTGGCCGAGCGACTCGTCGAGCTGGAGGTGCCCGACACCGTCATCGTGCTCGGCTGGGAAATGAACGGCATGACGTACACCCATCGCTGCGGGCCGGACCCGGAGGCCTGGAAGAAATACTGGAACAGAATCGTCACCGCCATGCGCGCGGTGCCGGGGCAGAAATTCCGGTTCGACTTCACTCCGAACCGCGGCCGGGACGCCATTCCCTGGACCCAGTGCTATCCGGGCGACGACACGGTCGACATCATCGGCATGGATTCGTACGACCAGCCGCAGGGACAGTCATTCGACCAGGAGGTGTCGGAGCCGTACGGGCTCCAGGCGCACGTCGACTTCGCGAAGGCCCACGGAAAGCCGATTTCCTATCCCGAATGGGGGCTCTTCCGCAACGGGGACAACTCGACGTACATGAAGCGCATGCTCGCCTGGATGGACGAGCACAAGCCGCTGTACAACACGCTCACCGACTACTGCCCGCACGGCGTGTGGCAGTGCGAGGACAACCCCAAGGCCTCCGAGATCTACCGGTCCGCGCTCTTCGGACGCGACGACCCGACGCCGGTCCCGAAGCCCACCGACCCGACGCCGGTGCCCAAGCCGACACCGGTGCATCCGCCGAACTGCTCGCCGATTGAGCTGGGCGACTGGGTCGAGTACTGGCTCGGCGGGAAGCTCTGCCTGCGCTTCGACTGGTGGTCGCGCAACCGCTGACCGGGTCACCGCCGGCCGGGCGGAGGTGGCGGCGGGTCGGTCACGGCCTGCCGCCACCGCGTTCCCTCCAGCTGTGGAACCGGTGGAGCAGCTCCTTGCCCCGGCGGCGCGCGGCGACGTCGCAGACGGCCGCCGACATCAGCGGCGCGGTACGCCGCCGGGCCAGCAGGAAGCGCTGGTTGACGACGGAGTGGGGCCGCCAGTGGTGCTTGTAGGGCTCGTTGCCGCGCAGCAGGCTCAGCACCCGGTGCCCGCCCGCCCCGGTGTGCTGGGCGCCGGCGTGCAGCAGCATCGTCGCCACGTCCGCCTTCCGCTCGCGCAGCCCCGGATGGGCGCCGTACAGATAGCCGCCCGCCAACTGCCGTGACAGCAGCGTGAGATCGACCGCCATCACGGTGTCGTCCAGCCGGAACTCGGTCACCACGGCGTCCCCCGCGCGGACCATCGGCCCCACCGACCGGACCAGATGCTCGGCGAACCGCTCCTGGAGGTGCTCGCCGGTCACCTTGCGGCCCTGCCACTGGAGCCGGTGCAGTTCGAGCATGTGCCGCAGCGCCGCGTCCACCTCGTCGGGGCGTACGACACGCGGCTCGACGCCCAGGGCGGTGAGCTTGCGCAGCTTGGCGCGGGCCCGCTGCTGGGCCTTGGCCGTCTCCAGCCGTCCCACCAGTTCGTCCATCGACGCGGCGGGCAACTCCAGGCACAGCGAGTCCGGCACCTGTCGCCGGGGCCCGCGCCAGTACGCGTAGACCCGCTCCACGGCTCCGCCCGGTCGCACCTCGCGGAAGTCGATCAGTGCGGTGCGGGCGGCCGCGGCGAGACCGTCGGCGAGGGCGGCGGCCGCCCGGTCGGCCCGCTCGCCGTCCTCGATCAGGACGTCGCCGAAGTCCGAGATCGACCCGCCGAGCGGCACCAGGGCGGGCCACGGCTGCCGTACGAGCATCAGCGGGGCGGCGGCGACCAGTTCACCGCCGTCGTGGACGAGCACGAGCCGGAGCCGTCCTGGCGTGCCGTACGAGAGCCACCACGAGTGCAGCCAGGCGTGGCTCTGGAACGGGGTCGCCGCCCCGCACCGCCGGTACAGCCGCCCCCAGGTCTCGGCCAGCTCACCGAACTCCCGCTCGTCCGTGCACAGTTCGGACCGCAACGCGGCGCGGGTGCCGATCACAGCTGTCCGTGGGCGTCGGCGGCGACGGCCGGGCCCGGCACCGAGGCCGGGCGCGCGGCGTCCTCGGTCCGGCGCGGCCCGACCAGCAGCACGAGGCCGCCGAGCAGCCCGCCGGCGCTCGCCCCGACCAGCCCGGTCACCGCAGGCGACGCCGAGGACGCCTCGGTGGGCCGGACCGCTCGGGAGAACTGCAGCAGCTCCACGTTGGTGCTGCCCTGGGTGTCGTTCGCGTGCCGGGTCAGCGAGCGCGACACGGCGTTGGAGATGTCGGCGGCGAGGTCCGGACGGGTGGAGGTGGCGGTGACGGCGACCATCGGGGCGTCCGGCGAGGTCGCCGTCCGCACGCTCTCACGCAGCGTCGACACCGGCACGCCCGCCCACACCTGCGCGTCCCCGAGCACCGCGAGCTGGGTGGCGACCCGGCCGTACGCCTGGGCGAAGCCGAGCGCGGACGCCGGGTCGGACTTCTCCGTCGGTACGGCGATGACGTAGCTCGTGGCCGTGTACTGCGGTGTCTTCAGCACGCCGTACGCGCCGCCGACCAGGCCGCCGAGCAGCGCGCCCGCGGCCAGCAGGGACCAGGGCGGCAGCGTCCTGGCACGGGCAAGTGCCGTACCCGTCCGGCCGGTTGATCGGTTGGGGTTCTCGGTCGTCATGCGGAAGTCACTCCCAGAGTTGCGGCCGTGTAGATGTCCATGAGCCGGTCGGCACTGCGGGCGATGCTGTAGTGATGGGCGGCGTCCGGCGCCGAGCGGGGCCGCGGGCCCTCGGCGCGCACCTGCCGAAGGGCCCGTACGAAGGAGTCCGCGCCGCCCTGGACGCGCCTCGCGCCGGACGCCGCGCCCGGGGGCAGGTCGTCGACGGCCGGGCAGGAGACGTAGAGCACGGGCAGACCCGCCGCCAGGGCCTCCACGACGGCGAGCCCGAAGGCCTCCTCCGCGCACGGCGAGGCGAGCGCGTCCATCGCTCCTATCAGGGAGGGCAGGTCGAGCTCCGGACTCCCTTGAGGGCCACCGGTGTTGGGCCGTTCGCCGGTGAACAGCACCCGGTCCGCGACCCCCTCGTGCTGTGCCGTACGCCGCAGCACGTTCTCCTCGGGCCCGCCGCCGACCAGCAACAGCCACACATCGTCGGGCAGTTGGGCCAGCGCGCGGATGAGCACCTCGAACCGCTTGCCGGCCGTCAGCCGGCCGACGCCCCCGACGACGTACGCCCCCTGCGGCAGCCCTAGCCGTCGCCGGGTGCTCTCGCGCAGGGCCGGGTCGAAGCGGAAGCGGGCCACGTCGATGCCGTTCGGCACGACCTCGATCCGTGGTCCCGGCACGCCCCAGCGGCGCAGCCGTTCGGCGACCGTCGGCGAGACGGCGACCGTGGAGCTGCCGAGGCGCTCGCTGGCGAGGTAGAGCGCGCGGACGCCCGCGGTGAGCCGGCGGCCCTCCATCTGCGAGTCGCCCAGCGAGTGCTCGGTGGCCACGACGGCCCGGACTCCCGCCAGGCGGGCGGCGATCCGGCCGTACACGCAGGCCCGGTAGAGGTGCGTGTGGACGAGGTCGTAGCGGCCGCCGCGGATCAGGCGGACCAGGCGGGGGAGCGCCGCGAGGTCACGGTTGCCCTGTATGCCGAGGTGGGTGACGCGTACGCCGTCCGCGGCGAGCCCGTCGGCGACGGCACCCGGGTTGGTGAGGGTCACCACGTCGCAGTCGACCGGCAAGTGCCGTACCAGCAGCCGCAGTTGCTGTTCGGCGCCGCCGATGCCGAGACCGGTGATGACGTGCAGGGCCTTCACGAGGCCTCCTTCGGGGCGGGCACCGGGCGCCGCCGCAGCCCGTTCAGGCGGTACTTCAGCAGCAGCCGCCAGGACGTGTCGTTCTCGCCGATGTGCACCCGGGGAAGCGCGAGGGCGCCGGTCAGCGGGCCGGGGTCGATCGCGCAGGCGTATTGGTAACCGGCCGCGCGCACGGCATCCGCGACCCGTTGGTCGACGGTCCCGTACGGGTAGCAGAAGCCGAGGACCTCACGGCCCGTCAGCTCGGAGAGCAGGACCCGGCTGCCGCCGAGTTCGGCGCCGAGCAGCGCGTCGTCGGCCCGGGTGAGGTCGACATGGGTGAGGCCGTGCGAGGCGATCTCCAGGCCTTCCGTGTCCGCGAGCCGACGGATCCCGTCGGCGTCGAGGAGCGGCTTGCGCGGGCCGAGCGGGTCCCACTCGTTCGTGCCGCCGAGCCTGCCGGGGAGTACGAAGACGGTGGCTCCGCACTCCCAACGCCGCAGCACGGGAAGGGCGTTGTCGGCGAAGTCGGCGTACCCGTCGTCGAAGGTGAGCCCCACCAGGTCCCGCCCCTCGCCCCGTGCGCGGGCCGCGAGCAGGTCGGCCATGCTCACCCCGCGCAGGCCCCGGCGGCGCAGCCAGCCCAGCTGCCGGTCCAGCCGGCCGGGGGAGACCGTGACGCGGTACGGGTCGTCGGAGCAGTCGCCGACGGAGTGGTACATCGCCACCCAGAGAGGAGCGGCCGGGCGCGGATCAGTACGGGTGAGGTCGGTGGTGAGACCGGTCGTGTCAGCGGGAACGGACATGCGGGAGCCTTCGTGTGACGGAGCGGAGGGCGGTACGGGCGGTTCGGAGGGCGGCGGTTCGGAGCGCGGGCGTGACGGCCTGGACGCCGAGCAGCCGCAGGAGCAGGAGGTAGACGACGGTCACCGTCAACCCGCCGGTGGCCAGGGCGAGTTCGGGGGAGTCGAAGCGGCTCGCGCAGAGGGCTCCCGCCACGGCGGCGCAGGCGGCCGCGCGGACCGGCTTGCTGAGTTCGTGGACGACCTGCCGGGTGCGGATCGGCACGCTGCGCTTCTCGCTCATGCCGGACAGCAGGAGCAGGGCCGTGAGGGTGATCCCGACCGCGTTGGCGGCGGCGATCCCGCACACGCCCCAGGACTCGACCGTGCCCGCGCCGATCCAGGAGGTGGCGATGATCCCGGCGGCCATCGCGGACAGCGGGTACCAGGTGGGGCGGCCGGCCGAGAAGTACGTACGGACCAGTGCGCCCACCAGCGTGTGGCCGAGCAGTCCGACGGAGTACACCCGCATGACGGTGGCCGTGGCCGCCGTGTCCTGGGCGGTGAACGCACCCCGCTGGAAGAGGAGTTGGATGATCTGGGGCGCGCAGGCGAACACCGCGGCGGCGCCGAACAGCACTATGCACGAGGCGACCGCCACATCCCGCTCCACCCGGGAGCGGGCGCGCTCGGTGTCGCCGTCGGCCAGCGCCTGCGCCAGCACCGGGAAGGTGACCGTGCACAGCATCAGCGAGAGCGTCATCGGAATCTGGGCCACCTTCTGCGCGTAGTTCAGATGCGAGATGGCGCCGGAGGGCAGGGTCGAGGCGAGGAAGCGCTCGATGAGGACCTGGGACTGGCGGCAGAGCGCGAAGAGCAGGACCGGGGTGATGAGGGCGAGGTCCACCGAGTGCTTCGGTGCACTGAGGGCGATTGGGTCCGTCGGGTCCACTGTGTCCGCCGGGTCTTCCGGGGCGCCGAGGGCCACCGGGCCCTCCGGAGCGGCGCCTTCGGCGGTCGCGCTCGCGGCCGCGGTCGAGAACCGGCGGCGGCCGAAAAGCTGCCGGGCGAGCGAGGGCAGCTGCGCCGCCACCATCAGGCAGCCGCCCACCGCGACACCGACGGCCGCCGACCGCACGCCCCAGTGGCCGCCCAGGACGAACATCGCCGTGATGATGCCGGTGTTGTAGGCGACGTAGATCGCGGCGGGCGCCAGGAAGCGGCGGTGCGCGCGCAGGGCCGCGCTGCAGTATCCGGCGAGCCCGAAGCTCAGTACGCAGGTCGCGGTCAGCCGGGTGCAGTCGACGGCGAGCCCGGGGTCCGGCAGCCCGGGCGCGAGGACCGCGACCAGGTACGGCGCTCCGGTCATCAGCAGCGCGGAGGCGGCCACCAGGGCCAGCGCGAGGCGGGGCAGCGTCGAGGCGACGAGTGCGCGGACCGGGTCGCCGGCGCCGCCACGGGCCCGCCGGGCCACGGCCAGACTGAACGCCGGGACCAGCACGAACGCCATGCCGTCCTCGATCAGCAGCGTCGCGGCGACCTCCGGCACGGTCCAGGCGACCAGGAAGGCGTCCGTCTCGGTACCGGCCCCGAAGAGGTGCGCGAGCGCCTGGTCCCGGCCCAGGCCGAGGAGGGCGCCCGCGATCGACAGGACGGCGGTGACGAGGGTGGCCCGGGCGAGGAAGGTGCGGGTGGGCGGGGCGGCGGCGTCCGCGGGGGCGAGCCGGGCGGCGGGTAGCGCGATCGTCTTCGCGGGCCCGGGCCCGGGCACAGGCCCGGTCTCAGCGCCGGGGCCGGTCCCCGCCCTGGTCCCGGGCCCGTTCCGGGCCACGGCACCCGGGCCGGTCTCGGCCTCGGGCCCGGCGCCGGTACCGAATCCACCACCGTGCCCCTCGTCGCCGGCCACCGTGCCCTCGGCCCGAGCCCCCGCCTCCTCGCCCCGACCCTCCGCCCGGGAAGGTGTCACCGTCATCGTTCCCCGGCCCCCTCCGAGGCCAGCGCCCACCACGCGGCGAGCCCGAACACCACCGCGGTCAGCACGGTCGAGGGCCCGCCGATGTCGGCGTACGCGAAGTCGACCAGCTGCCAGACCAGCAGCCCGCAGGCCACCAGCGCGCAGTCGAGGCCCTGCGGCGAGCGCCGTACGCGGAAGAGCCCGCGCAGCCCGCACACCAGCAGCGCCAGCCAGCTCCCGGCCAGCGCCAGCAGCCCAAGCAGCCCCTGCTCGCTGAGCACCAGCAGGTACATGTTGTGCGGCGACTCCAGCGGCTGGCGCCGGAACCCGGCCCCCGCCCCGTCCGTGTCGCTGCCCGACGACAGCGCGAGCGAGGCGTGCCCGTCGCGGTACTCGGGGAAGCCCTTCAACCCCACCCCGGTCAGCGGCTGTTCGCGCCACATGTCGACCGCGGCCGCCCACATTGTGTACCGGTCGGTCACCGACTGGTCCGGCGCGTCCGCGACCTGAGTGATGCTGCCGATCCGTTCCTGGAGCATCGCGGTGCCTATCCCGAGCCCGCCCACGAGGATCACCGAGACGGCCGCCACCGCGGCGAACACCCGTACCGCCCGCCGCAGCCCGGCCAGCGCCAGCTGCACCGCACACGTCAGGGCCGTCGCGATCCACGCGCCCCGGCTGAACGACAGCGCCAGCGGCACCAGCAGCGCCAGCGCGCACACCACCGCCACCGTCCGGGCCCGCGCCGGGCCAGGACCGAGCGCCAGCCCGAGCGCGCACACGAGCCCGAAGGACACCACGGCCGCCATCCCCATGACGTCCGTCGGCCCGAACGTGCCGACGGCCCGGATCTCCTCGCCCATGTACGAGGCACCGGTCCCGGTCACGTACTGCTGGACCCCGATCGCCCCCTGCCACAGCGCGAGCCCGACGAGGGACCAGGCGACCAGCCGCGCGTCCCGCCGGTCCCGGATCAGCAGCAGCACCGCCGCGGGCACCAGCACGAAGACCTGCAGATAGCGCACGAGACCGGCGATCCCCGCCCCCGGCGAGACCGCACCGGTCGCCGCGATCGCGATCCCGACGACGGGCAGCCCGAGCACCACGGCGGCGGTACGGGACAGGGGGCGCCGCCGGTCGCGTACGAGACGTACCGCGCAGCACAGCACCACAAGGCCTGACACGGCGTCGGCGACCGTGCCGCCGCCGTCCCCGGAGACCGGCAGCGCGAGCATGGCGATCAGCGCCACCACGGGGAGGATGGGGAGCGCGGGCCGGACGCGGTGCAGCACCGAGGTGAAGGCGGTCGGGGAAGAGGTGCTCGGGGAAGAGAAGGGCAGGACGTGGTTCACGGCGCTCAGCTCCCCGTCGGACGGACGAGGGCGACCGCGGTGCGCAGCAGGATGCAGATGTCCTGCCACAGCGACCAGTCGTCGATGTACGCGTTGTCGAACCGGCAGCGGTCCTCGATCGAGGTGTCACCGCGCAGCCCGTGGATCTGTGCCAGTCCGGTGATGCCGGTACGCATCCGGTGGCGGGCCGCGTAACCCGGGTACGTCTGGCTGAACTGGCCGACGAAGTAAGGCCGTTCGGGCCGCGGGCCGACCAGGCTCATGTCGCCCCAGAAGACGTTCCACAGCTGGAGCAGCTCGTCCAGCGAGGTGCGCCGCAGGAAGCGGCAGAACCAGCCCATCTCCTGCTCGTTCGCCACGCTCCACCGCGTCGCCGCCTCGTGCGCGTCGACCGGCCGGTGCGTACGGAACTTCAGCAGCGTGAACGGCCGCCCGTCCTTGCCGATCCGCTCCTGCCGGAACACCACACCGGGACCGTCGGTAACCCGCAGCACGACCGCGCAGACCAGCAGCAGCGGGCTGACCATCAGCAGCAGGACCCCGGACACCAGCACGTCGAGCAGCCGCTTCCCGGCGCTCCCGTACCGCCGCCCGACGGGCAGCCGCCGGCAGGCGAACCCGGCCAGCCGGCCCGTCCTCCCGTACGCCGGCGAGTCCGGGTCCACCACCCAGACCGTGCAGCCCGACTCGCCCAACGCCCGTAGCAGCGGCCCCTGTTCGGAGCGGGCGGCGGAGCCCACGGCGAGCACGTCCTGCACGCCGTTCTGGATGAGGGCCCGCTGGACCTCCTCGCCGGTGGTCAGGACCGGCAGGCCCTCGCCGCCGGTCGCCTCGTCGGCGACGATGCCCACCGGCCGTACCCCGCACCGCGGATGGCGTGCGAAGGCGGCTGCCACGCGCTGCGCGGTCGCGGCCCGGCCGACCACCAGGGCCGCGCGGGGCCGCCGCAGGAGCGCCCGGCGCCGCCGTCCGTGCACGACACCGCGGCCGGCGCAGCTCGCCGCCGACTGGACCGCGCAGCCGAGGGCCAGCGTCTGTACGGACAGCGCGCCGGCCGGGGAGTACGCCGCCAGCAGGGCGGCGAGGGCGCACCAGCTCACCGCGATCCGGCCGCAGACGGCGGGCAGTTCGTCCAGGACGTCGGGCACGGGGGCGGCGCGGTACAGCGACGCGTGGGCGTTCAGCCGGAGCACGGCGAGCACCAGCAGGGCGAGCGGCAGCGGATGCGTCCAGGGCAGCACCAGGCCGCCGCCGAGCAGCGCGGCACCGGCGTCCACGGCCGGCAGCGGCAGCCGGGAGGCCTGCCGGACGAAGGGCCGCTGACCGCTGGGGAACCTGAAGCCGCCGGTGGCCCCGCGTGGCGGGATGACCGAGACGGGCGAGAATCCGTGGTCCGTCGCCCGCGGCCGGCCACCGGGGGAGGGAACGGTGCTTTCCGCAGTCACGTGTGGATGGACTCCCTGCACTCGGTGGGTTCCACGCCCGTGCTCCGCGTGGCCGGCCGGGTGCCGAGCAGCTCGCGGTACAGGTCGGCGACGGCCTCGGCCGTGTGCCGGACGTCGTGCGTGGTCAGTACGTACCGGCGCCCCTGATGGCCGAGCGACTCGCGCAGCAGCGGGTCGAGGAGCAGTTCGGCGACGGCTTCGGCCAGCGCGTCCGGCCGCTCCGGCGGCACCAGACAGCGCGGCGCCTGGCCCGGCGGCAGGCTCTCGCGTGCCCCGTCCACGTCGGTGATCACCACGGGCCGCCCGCACGCCATGGCCTCCAGCGGCGCCAGCGCCATACCCTCCCAACGGGACGGCAGGACAACCAGATCGGCGGCCTGGTACCAGGGCACGGCATCGGCGGCGGCCCCGGCGAACAGCACGGCCCCGGGCGCCGAGGCCCGCAGCGCCGACGCGTCGGGCCCGTCCCCCACCAGCACGAGCCGGGCCTCCGGAACCCGCCGGAGCACCTCGGCCCAGGCCTCGATGAGGACGTCCTGCCCCTTCTGCCGGCACAGCCGCCCCACGCAGACCACCAGCGGAGCGGCCGGCTCGACCCCTTCGAGCAGCGGAATCCCGGCCCGTACGGTGTCGACCGACGCGGGATGGAAACGCTCCGGATCGACCCCGTTCGGGATCACGCCGAACCGCCCGCCGATCCCCGCCCGCTGCCCGGTCCGCCGTTCCGCCTCGCTGACACAAACCATCCGTGCGGCCCAACGCGCGCCCCACCGCTCCCAGTTGAGCGCCAGCGCGCCCGTGATCCCGCCGACGGCCTCGAACGACCAGGCGTGCGGCTGGAACACGGTCGGCACCCGCCCGCGCACGGCGAGCCGGGTGGCGAGCCCGGCCTTGGCGCTGTGCGCGTGCACCAGGTCGGGGCGCACCTCGCGGACGACCTGACGCAGACTCCGTACCTCTCGGCCGAGCCACGGCCCGGGCGAGCGGGTCGCGTGCCAGGGCCGTACGCCGCAGCCCAGCGCCTCGGCCGCCGCCGCGAGCCCGCCGCCGGGCGGGCAGGCGACGGTGACGTCCGTGCCGGCGGCCAACTGGGCCCGCACCAGGTCGAGGACCACGCGGGCCACCCCGCCGTCGACGGGCTGGGTGACGTGCAGGACCCGCGGCCGAGGGCCGGTCGGTGACAGTTGCATGCGCGCTTTCCTCGCTCACGGGTCGTGCTCGGGGGAGCCCAGGGGAAGCTCGGGGGAGGGGACGCTCGAAGGGAGAGGCCGTCAGCGCTTCGCGTCCACGGCGACGAACAGCGCCCCGGCCCAGGCCGCGTCCCGCCGCGACACGAGCCGGAAGTCCAGACCGTCACCGCCGCGCCGCAGCGCCCTGCCGAGATCGAAGACGTCGGAGTCGTACCCGAGCGTGTTCGGATACGCGGGGGTGCGCCCCGGAGCCGTCCGGCCGGGCTCGCTGATGGTCGAGTTCAGTACGTCGTCACGGGGGTTGGCCCCGTTGGAGAGGCGGGTCGTCGCACCGCGGCCGGCCGACACGGTCAGCGAGTCGCCGGTCCGGCCGCGATCGCCGTTGTAGGCGACAAGCCCCGCCCGGCCCCCGGCGCCCTCGGGAAGCTTCGTGCCGCGCATCCGGATCAGCCGGCCGTCACTCCGGCCAAGCACGCCGAAGCCGTCCCACATCGCCAGGTGCCGCAGCGGTTCCGACTCCTTCTCGTACGCCACCATCAGCGTCCAGCCGCCCCACGCCCCGGCCGCCGAGTGCCCCATCGCCACATTGACCTGCGCCACCGTGTACGCGCCCGCGCCGCTCGCCCGCACCAGCCGGGTGACGTCCGACGAGGCCTGGAACGCGTCCGCGCCCCGCGCCACCCGGTGCCCGACGACGGAGTCCGCGAGCACCTCCTTGTACTGGCCGCCCGGCTCGGCGATCAGCACCCGCCCGTTGTCCTTCGGCGGCTTCTGCTCGCCGACCCGGAGGTTGCCGCCCCAGTACAGCCGCGCGTACGAGACCCGGGCGCCGGCCGGCAGACGGACCTCCGCGCGGCTGGAGTTGTAGGTGTTCGGGTCGCTGTCGACGTCGATGTAGAACATGTCGAAGTGGTTGTTGGCGGCGTTCGCCGCCCCTTTGCCCTCGCGCGCGGCGGGGCAGGACACCGCCGTCCGCGCGAGGGGCCGGCGGCAGGTGATGGACGAGTTGGCGGCCCGGACGATCCCGCCGTGCTGGAGCGCCCGGTACCGCTGCGTGAACTGCGGGTTCTCCGCCTCGGCGGCGGCAGCCGATGCCGGTCCGCCCGGCGCCCAGAGCGAGGCGAGGGAAAAGACACCCACCATCCCACGACGCACCAGAAGACCCAGGGAATTACGCATGACCGGCGTTGCCCTTTCGCGTTGACTCCCCGTCTGTTCAGACCGTCCTGTTTTCCGAGCGGCCTGAGGAGGAACGCAACTGTAGCCGGTGTCCGTATTTATCGGTGAAACCCGTCAAGTGTGTCGGAATGGTGAAGTTGACGGTTCTGAGACGTCACTCTTTTGGAGGCACAACCCGAGCCCGCGTCGCGCGTTGATTCCAGAGCCGGGCAGCCCGCTCGGTTGTTGTGTCAAATCCCAAGGAGCACCTCTCGATGTCGCGTATCGCGAAGGGCCTGGTCTTCACCTCCGTTGCCGCCGCCGCCATGGCGGGCACCGCCGGCGTCGCCGCCGCCGACAGTGGCGCGCACGGCGCTGCCGCTCACTCCCCGGGCGTGCTGTCGGGCAACCTGATCCAGGTCCCGGTCCACGTTCCGGTCAACGTCTGCGGCAACACCGTGAACGTCATCGCGCTGCTGAACCCGTCGTTCGGCAACGAGTGCGTCAACGACTGACGTCGACTCAGTCCTCAGCCGGCCGTCCTCCCGCAAGGGAGGGCGGCCGGTCTGCGTTGCCCCGAATGGGGGGAAGGCCGCCAAGTCCCCCCGGAGTGCTCGGGCATGGGGCTCACCAGGGACAACGGGTGTGGCGGAGGGTATGCGCCGCCACGGGGAGCGGTCGCTCGGTTGCAGGCGGCGGTGAGCGCTTTCACGGTGAGTGCAAGATCCGACGCACCATCGAAAGGACCCTCCATGCGTGCTCTGCCCGCACGGCGTATCGCCATCTCCGCGCTCTGTGCCACGCTCCTGCTCGGGATCACCGGACCCGCCGCCGTGGCGGCGGACCACGACTCGGCGCGCGACGCCCGCCATGCGGCGGCCCAGGCGCCGGTGCCCGGAGCGGACGCTCTGCTGGGACAGGTCAAGGGCCTCGGTGACGTCGCCGGAGTGCTCAAGCCGGTCACCGACCTGCTCGACGCCGTGCTCAAGGCCGACAACGGCCAGCTCCCCGCCGCCGACGCCGCGAAGCTCGCCGACGCGGCGAAGGAAGCCATCGGGAAGGCCTCGGCGGCGGCCCCGACAGCCCCGACGGCTCCGGTCGCCCCGCCGGCCGGCCTGCCGGTGCCGGCGCTGCCGCCGGCCCCCGCGCTCCCGGTCCCGCTCCCGTTGCCGAAGGCCGCCGACCCCGCGGCCGCGGCCGCGCAGGCCCCGCTCGACCTCAAGGCCGACGCGCTCAAGGCCCTGCAGACCGCGGTCGACGCCCTGGTCAAGGCGGCCACCAGCGGTGACGTCGCCGGTGTCGCGGCGGCCGCACTGGCCGTGGTGACCGGCCTCGTCAACTTCGTCGTCGCCACGGTGCTCAGCGGCGGCCTGCCCGTACCGAACCTGCCGGGTCTGCCCGCGCTGCCCAAGCTGCCGTTGCCGCTTCCGGTACCGCTGCCGTTGCCGGCGGCCTGACGGCCGGCGTCCTGCGAGACCACCCGACCGCTGCCCTCCTGAGAGCGGGGAGCGGCGGCTGAGGCGAAGCGGCCGCCGTCCCGGCCGTCGGGCCGGCCCGTCACCAGGGCCGGCCCGACGGCTGTTCCGCCGCCCTCATTTCGGGGCCTTTCGGGGATCTCATATGAGGGATCCCATTTCACGATGAGACACCCCTTCAATCGGGTGGGTTCCGGGAATTTCCGGCGCATGGAGTTTCCCGCCCGACCGGAGATCGTTGGGCAGGGAGCTGCTGAGAATTCCCGCTGGCGACGCGAGTTGCCGATGAAAGGAACACGATGAAGTCCCTGAAGGCCGCCGCCGTCGTTGCCGGGTCCCTGGTCATCGCTGGTGCCGCCGCGCCCGCTTTCGCCGCCGACCTCACGCCCACCAGCCTCAACGGCGGCCTGGAGTCGGCCCTCGGTGCGGTCGCCAACGAGCCGGTGGACGCGATGGACGCGATGCCCCTGCAGTCGCAGTCGAACGCGCTCGACACGGAGAACAAGGACTCCGTGCTGAACACCGTCAAGGGCGCTACGGACACCCTCAACTCGGCGGGCGGCCCCACTGGGCTCCTGGGCGGACTTCCTCTCCAGAAGTAATTTCGGACGGAATTCCGGAATTAGCGAACGGCCTGTTCCGTGAAGTGCGGAACAGGCCATTCGTGTTCTTCTCCGATTATACTTTTCGATTGTTCGACACTGTCCCTCGTTCGTGTGGAGAGCCCGCCGGAAATCCCCCGGGCGGGTGAGAAAGAGGGCGGACGTCTTCCGGCGCGTCGATACGGTTCCGCGGTGACCTCAACCTCAAGCGAAACCCGTCCTTTCCGCGCCGCCGACCTCGGCACGCTCGTCGTCATCGCGTGGAGCGGCGATCACCCCGACGGCGACATGCCGTTCCTCCTGGCCTACTCCCTCGGCGACGGCGAGGGCGGCCCCGAGGGCTCGGCGGCCGCCATCGAGCAGTTGCTGCACAGCAACGACCTGCCCATCGGCGACACCATCACCGACGCCACCCGGCAGCCGGGCTTCCCGGTCACCCTCCTCGTCGAGGCCGGCCAGGCCGTCGTCAACATGCCGCACCTCAGCGCGCAGTGCACCGTGCCGCCGGAGTGGCTCGCCGCGGTCGGCAAGCGCGGTTACGCGTACTTCCTGTTCGCCACCCGTGCCTGGCCCGGCGCCGAGCCCGGCAAGCCCGTCGCGCCCGAGGCGCTGGCCGCCTTCGCGGGCGACGAGGAGACGCTGAACAGCGCGGCGCACGCCCTCCTGCCGGCCCGCAGCCTGCGCGGCTGACGGTGCGCACCGCGGGCGGCAGCCGCGCGTTCGCCCTGCTGCTGGTGCTCACGGGAGCGGCCGGGCTGCTGGCGTCCTGGGTGATCACCCTCGACAAGTTCAAGCTGCTGGAGGACCCGAACTTCACTCCGGGCTGCAGCCTGAACCCGGTCGTCTCCTGCGGCAACATCATGAAGAGCGACCAGGCCGCCGCCTTCGGCTTCCCCAACCCGATGCTCGGCCTGGTCGCGTACGGCGTCGTGATCTGCGTCGGCATGAGCCTGCTCGGCCGGGCCGGTTTCCCGCGCTGGTACTGGCTGACTCTCAACGCGGGCACGTTGTTCGGCGTCGGATTCGTGACGTGGCTCCAGTTCGAGTCGCTGTACCGGATCAACTCGCTCTGTCTGTGGTGCTGTCTGGCCTGGGCCGCCACCGTCGTCATGTTCTGGTACGTGACGTCGTTCAACGTACGAAATGAATTCCTGCCCGCTCCGGCCGGGTTGAGGGAATTCCTCGCCGAATTCACCTGGGTGCTGCCGGTCCTGCACCTGGGGGTCATCGGAATGCTGGTGTTGACCCGTTGGTGGGACTTCTGGACGAGCTGACAATTGCATCCACCGGGGGAATTTTGACCTGATGTCGTTCGCGGGGTCGTTACCCGCTACGGACGCAGAGCCCCCGATCCCTGAAAGGCCCGTACCTGAGATGAAGTCGACCACCCGAGGAACTCTTGCCGCCGTCGTCACCTGTGTGGCGGCCGCCGTCGCGACGCCCGCCGTCGCGGCCGACAGTGTCCCGGTCGCCGTACCGCTGGACGGTGTGGAGCACGCCCTGAACATGGAGATGCCCACGGTCGGCGGCACCGTGCCGCTGATCATGCCGGGCAGGCCCGACGGCCCCCGGTACGTCGAGGGCCGCCTGCTGCCGGACCGGGCGATCCCGCAGCTGCCGGTCACCAGCGACCTGCCCTCGCTCAACCTGCGCACACCGGTGCCGCACGTGCTCGGGGACGCCTTCGACCACGTCGCCGCCGGCACGCCCACGTCCGACCTGCGCGCCCTGACGCCCGGCGCGACGCTGGACGCCCCGCTGACCGCGCCCCGCGCGGACAAGCTCGGCCTGCCGGCCCTGCAGCTCCCCGAGGCGGGCGTTCTCGCCCCGGTGCTGCAGGCGGCACCCGGCGCGGACCTGGGGCTCGGACCGGGGCTGTAAGAACCCGAGGATCACCTGGACCGGATGACGAAGAGGGGCGGGGCCCGGAGCTCGGGCCCGTCGCTCGGACCGCCGGCCGGTGACCGCAACCGAACCGGACAACTGGACGAGGAGAGACCGATGGTCGTCGGCAGAGTGCCGGTGAGAGCCGTGAACGGCAGACGACGGGACGTCCTGAGAGCCCTGCTCGCCTCGGCCGTCGCGGTCGCCCTGGCCCCGCTCGTCGCCGCCTCACGGCCGTCGCGCGCCGACTCGTACGGGCCCGGCGGGTCCGGCGGGTCCGGCGCACCGGCCAGGTCCCAGGCGCTGGACGGGTTCGACTTCGACGAGATGTACCGCGGCCGTCGGATCCGCGGGCTGCGGGACGCGGCGGGCGGTGTCCGGCTCA
This sequence comes from Streptomyces sp. NPDC050704, assembly GCF_040654355.1. NCBI lineage: Bacteria > Bacillati > Actinomycetota > Actinomycetes > Kitasatosporales > Streptomycetaceae > Streptomyces > Streptomyces sp. NPDC050704. The sequence continues at coordinate 19,223 of NZ_JBFAHW010000082.1, forward strand.
CCGGGGCCGACCGCGCGGCCGCCGCGGGGCGGTGGCAGGTCACCGTGGACGACCGGCCGCTGCATGTCATGCGGCGGGCCGACGGCAGCTACCTGACCATGGTCGACCACTACCAGTCGTATCCGACGCCGCTCGCCGCCGCCCGCGCGGCCGTGGACGAACTGGGCACCTCACTGCGGCTGCGCGCGGCCGCCGTCGAGGCGGAGGGTGTGGACAGGGTGGAGGGGCACGGACATGGCGTACACGCGTAAGAACGTGAGCGCGCTGACGCGGGCCGAGCGGCGCAGGCTCGTCGGCGCGTTCCTGGAGATCAAACGCACCGGTGAGTACGACGAGTTCGTCCGCATGCACATCGAGCACTACGTGTCGGACGGCGAGGGCGGGCTGCGTACGGCCCACATGGCGCCCTCCTTCCTGCCCTGGCACCGGCGGTTCCTGCTGGAGCTGGAGCGGGCGCTGCGGCGGGTGGACTCCGCGGTGTCCGTGCCGTACTGGGACTGGACGCGGGACCGGACGCCGGCCGCCTCGCTCTGGGGCGAGGACCTGCTCGGGGGCAACGGGCGGCGCTCCGACCACCAGGTGACGACCGGGCCCTTCGCCTACCGGCACAGGAAGTGGGTCATCAAGGAGTCGCTCACCGACGGCGAGTACCTCACGCGCGAACTCGGCCGGCCCCGCGATCCGCTCGTGCTGCCCACCGCGGACGAACTCGCCCGGGCGCTCAAGGACCCCGTGTACGACGCGGCGCCCTGGGACTCCACCTCCTCCCGCGGCTTCCGCAACAAGCTCGAAGGGTGGGGGACCGGGCGGGGCAACGACGCGTGGCGCAACCACAACCGCGTCCACCGCTGGGTCGGGGGCCACATGCTCGGCGGGGCCTCCGTCAACGACCCTGTCTTCTGGCTGCACCACTCCTTCGTCGACCTGCTCTGGACGCGCTGGCAGAAGCGGCATCCGGGGGCGCGGTATCTGCCCAAGTCCCCGCCGGGGCTGGGGGACCGGCAGCGGGGGCGGGTGGTGGCGCGGCACGAGGGGATGCCGCCGTGGGACGTCGCGCCGGACGCGCTGGAGGACCACAGCCGGATCTACCGGTACGTCTGAGGTGTCCGGCACGTCCGGCACGTCCGACGGGCCGGTGCGCGGGACATGGGGAAGCCCCCGGCGGTGTGTACCGCCGGGGGCTTTCACCTGAGTTCGGTGACTCAGTGGCCGTAGCCCTTGGGGCCGTTGGGGCCCGGGTGACCCTTCGGGCCGTCGTCGACGTTCGCGCACTTGTTGCCGAACGCGGGGTTCAGCAGGCCGATCACGTTCACGGTGTTGCCGCAGACGTTGACCGGCACGTGGACCGGGACCTGGATGACGTTGCCCGACAGGACGCCGGGCGAGCCGACGGCCTTGCCGTGCGCGCCCGCGTCCGCCATGGCCATACCGGCACCACTGAGCACAACGGCACCAGTGCCGAGAGCGACACCGGCAGCCTTCGCGATGCGAGACATCACGTTCTCTCCTTCGAATCGGTGAGCGCGGCTGCATGAGCGCGGCCGCACTGCCCGTTCAACGCGAGGGCCCACGACGGGTAACGGTGCTCATCGGGCATCCTTCACCAAGATGCTTCATATGGGTTGATAAACCATATGAGTCATGCCGAGTCACGTCACGGGCGGGTGCAGCGGCCCGTCGGGTTGGCGGCCGGGGGGCGGCACTGGAGGGCGTAGTCGGACTCGGCCGTGCTGAGGTAACGGCCGAGGCAGGTGGTGGAGGTGGTTCTGCCGCGTTCGTCGCAGAAGGCCAGCGCGGCGCGGCCGTCGGCGAAGGGGCCCGGGGCGTAGAAGACCCAGAAGCCCGGGCGGAGCGACGCGTAGTCGTCGCTGCGGACGTAGCGCGCCTCGGGGACGGTCTCGCGGATGGTGGCCAGCCGCTGGTCCCGCACGGCGGTACCGGAGCCGACCGGTTCGGAGAAGAGCTGGGCGATCCAGCCGCCCGGCGAGGCGTCGGTCGGGGCGGGCGTCTCGTCAGCCGGAAGGGAAGGGGCCTCGGTGGCGCCGGGCTTTGTGGGCGAGGGCGTCGCTGTCGGCTTCGTGGACGGCTTCGTGGACGGGGAGGACGAGGCGCCGGCCCTCGGGCCGGTGCCCCCGTCGGCCTCGGTGTCGGCGTCGGCCGATCCGCGCAGGGTGAGGACGAGCGCCGTCGTGGCGGCCACCGCGACGGCGACCGCGACGGCGGCGACGACCACGGCCATGGGCCTGCGGGGGCGTGGACGGGTCTGCTGGACGTGCGTCGGCTGTTCGCCGACCGGCTGGGCCGGTACGACGGGCACGGCGGGTGCGGGGGTGGACGGGGCCGGTACGCGCAGGACGTGCGTCGGCGTCGTCGTGGGCCCGGGCGTCGGCATCACCCTCGTCGCGGGCTGCACCGGCAGCGGTGCCGTACCCGACTCCACCTGCGCCAGCATCGCGTCAAGGCGTGCCGCGTCGGGGCGGGCCGCGGGATCCCGTACGAGCAGGGCCTGGAGTACGGGCGCCAGCGGCCCGGAGCGCACCGGCGGGGGCACGGCCTCGTCGAGTACCGCGGCCAGGGTGGCCAGTGTCGTGCCGCGGCGCAGCGGACTGACGCCCTCCACGCAGACGTACAGGACGAGCCCCAGGGACCAGAGGTCGGACGCCGGGTCGTCGTCGTTGCCGCGGATCCGCTCGGGGGCGATGTACTCGGGGGAGCCGATGAGTTCGCCGGTGGCTGTGAGCGCGGTGGAGCCCTGGAGTGCGGCGATGCCGAAGTCGGTGAGGACGGCGGTGCCGTCGGCGCGCAGCAGGATGTTGGCGGGCTTGATGTCCCGGTGCTGTACACCGGCCGCGTCGGCGGCGCGCAGGGCGGAGAGCACCTGTCGGCCGAGGCGGGCCGCGTCCGTGGGGGGCAGCGGGCCGTTGTCGAGCCTCTCCTGGAGCGAGAGCCCGTCCACCAGTTCCATCACGAGCCAGGGATGCGGGTCGTCCTCCACGATGTGATGGATCATCACCACGTTCGGGTGGTTGAGCCGGGCGAGCGCCCGGGCCTCCCGCAGCACCCGCTCGCGGACGGCGTCGGACGCCGCCGCGTCCGGCCGTACGGCCTTGAGGGCGACCTCGCGGTGCAGCACGCTGTCGCGGGCCCGCCACACCGTGCCCATGCCTCCGCTCCCGAGCCGCCCGATCAGCTCGAACCGCCCGTCGACCATGTCCCCCGGTGAGCTCATGGCCGACAGGCTAGAGGAACGGTGGGCTCCGCCGGTCAGTGGGCCTGGTCCGGTGCGGGGTTGAGGGTGGGGCGACGGCTCGCTACGGTCGCCCGATGCAGGTTCTTCGATACACGGCGTTCACGGTCGACCCGGCCGGCGGGAACCCCGCCGGAGTGGTGCTCGACGCCACCGGAGCCGACGACGCGGCCATGCTGGCGACGGCCGCGGAGATCGGGTACTCCGAGACGGCGTTCCTGATGCCGCCGCAAGAGCCGAAGGAAGAGAAGGAAGAGAAGGGGGAGGCCGAGGGCGACTCCTTCGGTATCCGTTACTTCAGCCCGCTCGCGGAGGTGCCGTTCTGCGGGCACGCCACGATCGCGACGGCGGTCGCCCACGCCGAGCGCCACGGCGTCGGAACACTTCGGCTGCGTACTCAGGCGGGTCCCGTCACCGTCACCACCGGCAGCACGGGGGACGGCCGCGTCGTGGCCACGCTGGTGAGCGTCGCACCGCGGTCGGTGCTGATTCCGGACCGCGTACTCGCCGAACTGCTGGCCGCCCTGCGGTGGTCGGGCGACGAACTGGACCCCGCGCTGCCGCCCCGCGTCGCGTACGGCGGTGCCTGGCACCCGGTCATCGCCGTCACCGGCCGCGAACGGCTCGCCGACCTGGACTACGACTTCGCCGCCCTCTCCGAACTGATGGACCGTGAGGGCTGGGTGACGGTCGACCTCGTCCAGCGGGAGTCCCCGACGGTCTTTCACGCACGCAACCCCTTCCCGCCAGGTGGAGTCGTCGAGGACCCCGCGACGGGGGCGGCGGCCGCCGCGTTCGGCGGATATCTGCGGGAGTTGGGGATCGTGACCCCGCCGGCCGACCTGACGATTCACCAGGGTCACGACATGGGACGGCCCAGCACCATCACCGTGCGGGTTCCGGAGGAGCCGGGCAGCGGCATCGCGGTCTCGGGAAACGCCGTGCCGCTCTAGGGCAACCCGCGCGGCGCCGGTGGCGACCCAAGGGGGAGAGCACGTGAAATCCCGTCCCCCCACCGAGGGAGTTCACCATGCGCAGACATCTGGCACGGCTGGTCACCGTCCTCGCCGCCCTGGCAGCGCTGGCCGCCGCGCCCGGCCAGGCGGTGTCCCCGGCGCAGGCCGCCGACCAGTGGAACCCGCCCGCGAACCTCGTACAGCCGCTGGGTGAGGTGTGGAACCACGTCGAGTCGACCTACCCGGACCTCTACGGCTTCCGCAACTACGGCTGGGACCAGGTCATGGCCAACAAGGGAAGCATCAACTACTGCGTCCGCTGGGAGTCGGACGCCCCGGTGAGCACGACCCTGCGGGACCGGATCCACGCCGCGCTGAAGAAGCAGTTCGGCAAGTGGACGGCGGCCATGGTGGAGAACGGCACGGGCCACAACGCCTGGCCGTACGCCACCGTGCCCGTCAACATCGTCGGTTGGGCGGTGAAGGACCGCTCGACACTCCAGTGGACCGACAACTCCGTCGACATCTACGCCGGAAACCTCGATGGTGGCGGCGCCCCGCAGTGCGCGCCGGACTGCGGTCGCTTCTTCCACCAGGACGGCGACTACTCCCGCTGCCCGGGCGGTGCGGCACGCCACTACGACCAGTCGCTGTGGCTGACCAAGGGCTTCCAGGGCGGCGCCGGCGGGGACTGGGGCCAGCGGGTCGGCCAGGAGTACTTCACCGGCGCGTTGAACCAGGAGAACATCCACATCTACCTGCACGAGGTCGGCCACACCTTCGGCCTGGACGACTTCTACGACTGGACTCCGACCGGCCAGTGCTGCTTCCTGATGAAGGCGGGCAGCGCCGCGCAGATCACGGAGTTCGACAAGTGGATGCTCCGCGACTTCTGGCGCCACCTCAAGAGCCGCTACGGCTACTGACGGCCGCTCCTGCGGAGCCTGAAGCCGTCAGGCTCCGCAACGCGCCCGGGTCACCGGATGAAGTTCCGCTCGACGAGCAGGTCCATCAGCATGGCGGCCGACTCGGCGGCCGACTGCGCGTCCGCGAGCGGTACGTCGAGAAACGCCGTACCGCTCCGCCTGTGCCGACGGCGTACGACGGCGTGAGCGTCCGCGGCCGCCTCGACCGCCGGGACCAGGACGACGAAACCGTTGCGCGCCAGCACCTCTGCCGCCAGACCGGCCCGCCGCACCTGCCCGTCGGAGCGGGCGCCGGGCGTCCCGTCGATGTCCAGGACCTTGACGCGGCGCCCCGCACCGCGCAGGCGCTCGGCGAGAACGCCCGCGGCGGCGGGTTGCCCCGCGCCGGGAGGTCCGGTCAGCCATACCGTCACCCCGCAGTCACACGGGCGGGTTACGAGAGCACCGCCCGCGTCCGTCCGCGGCTCTTCTTGATGGATGGGACGCATCACCAACCCCGTTCCGTGTCAGGGCCTGTGTCGGAAGTGGCGCCTGCCGGGCGACGCCACTTCCGACACAGGCCCTAGGCCGGTTGACCTGTCAGACGTGCGAAGTGGGCTTCCGTTCGGGTGCCGAGCAGTTGCATGACCTGATGCAGAGTGTCGAGCCGTGCCGCGTCGGGCAGCCACAGCCAGGTCTCGCGCGGCGAGAGTGAGGCGCCGCGTCGTAGCTTCGCGTCGAACGCCTCGAAACCGAGCCGGACCCTGCTCAGTCCGTGGTCCGCCGCGTGGCGCAGGGGCTCGTAGAACGTCAGGTGCGCGTAGACGGGGCCGCCGGCGGGCACGGTCTCGTCGGCTCCGTACATGAGGATGCAGTAGCTGTCGTCGTCGGTCAGGTGGATGCCGCACGCGGCGGGTTCGTCGGCCTCGTCCGCCCGCAGCACGACGGGCACCCGGACGCGGTCGCCGATCAGTTCGGCCATGGCGGACCGGGCGGCGACCAGGGCTACGGGGTCGGGCTGCCCGCCGTGCTTGGCGATGTTGCGGGCCTCCAGCGCGGCGACGCTCTTCACATGGCCGGTCAGGGACCAGGTGCCGAGGGTGAGCGGGGAGTCGGCGACCGCCTGTCCCTCCTTGCGGTACATCCGTCGTCGGCGGCTGGGGAGCGAGGCGAGGAACTCCTCGTAGGAGGAGACCCCGGTCAGGTCGAAGTCCGATACGGCCGTCAACGCGGCCTGACGGAAGCCGAGTTCGGCCAGACCTGTCCGGAGGGGCAGGTCGTCCCGGCGTACGAAGGGGAGGCACACCGCGCCTGCGAGGCCGTCACGCACCGCGTCCTGAGCCGCCGCGAGGAGGGCGCGCAGGGCCGCGTGCCGCGCCTCGGTGGTGAGCCCCTCGCGCAGACCGGCCTCGGTCGAGTCGAAGCTCCGGAAGACCACGGCCTCGCCGAGCGCGGTGGTGAGCGCGGCGGCGTCCGGCTGTGCCGCCGTCCCGGTGACGGCCGTGAGCAGGCGTTCGCGGTCGGCCCGGGCCCGGTCCGCGCCGGGCTCCTCGGGGCGGAGCAGCTGCTCCGACGTCAGCAGTTTCCACGGGTGGCTGAAGAGCCCCGAGCCGGCGGTGGTCAGTGCGCCGTGCAGGGCCGCGCACCGGCCGGCGTCGTCCTCGGCGGCGACGAGCACCGGCGCGCCCGGTTCCATGTGCTCGCGGAACAGGGCGTAGCCGTGGCCGCGGTCGGCGTGGCGCGTACCGTACAGGGCCGCCCACTGCGGGGCCGTGAGCCGGGCGGCGCTGTCGTGCAGGTGCGTCTTCACAGATCGCCCTTCCTCTCGGGTACGGGCTGTGACAGGCACCTACTTGACGATGGGCTGCCATTCGCGGACCTGTGCCACGGTCACGCCCGCCGTGGCGAAGTACGGGTCGTCCGCGAGGAGTTCGTCCAGCGAGGCACGGTCCGGGACGTCGAAGACCAGCACCGCGCCGGACTCGTCGGCGAGCGGACCCGCCATCCGTACGATCCCCTTCTCGTGCAGCCCGGTCAGCTTCTCGCGGTGTGCGGGACGCGCGGCGAGCCGCTCGGGAGCCTCGCTGAAGGAGAGTTCAACAATCCACATGCCGGTCTGCCCTCTCTGGTGGTCCATCTGGTCCGTCTGGTCCGTCTGGTCCTTCTGTCACGAACTCGACGGCGCGATCACGATATCGACGCTGTCGCGGACCTCCGCCTCGATCGCGTCGAGTTCGGCCACCGTCCGCGCGTCGATCAGGAAGGTGACGGCACGGTCCCCGGACTCGGTGAGCGGCCCGATCAGGGAGCCGCGCGGCTTGAGCGCCAGTACGGCCCGCAGCGCGGCAGGTTCGTCCGCGCCGCCCGGTGTGATCTCCGGCCACGGTTCGCCGTTCGCGGCCCAGACGACCGCGGGGGCCTGCGGATGGCGGACCTTGACGTCCTCCAGTACTCCCTGCGCGGTCTCCAGATAGACCTGCCGGGCATGTCGTACCGGCTCGGGATACGTGACGGGCTCACCCAGCGCGATCCGCAGAATGTCCGGTTCCATGGGCCGCCCGGTCGCGAGGTGGTACAGCGGAAGCAGCCCGTCGCCCGGAGTGCGTGCCGCCACCTCCATCAGGACGACGCGCCCGTCGCCGGTCAGCCGCAGCTCGGTGTGGACGATGCCGTGCTCGACGGCCAGCCGTGCCACGATCGCCCGGTTCGCCGCCAGCAGCCGCTCGTTGTCGGGGGACGGGGGCGCGGGGACGGTGTGTCCGAGTTCCACGAAGCAGTCGGTCGACTCCTCGTTCGTACGTTTGCGGGTCAGCGACTCGAAGATGACATGCCCGTCCTGGATCAGCGCCTCGACGGAGAACTCCTGGCCGCTCACGCGCTCCTCGACCAGGAGGGTCTCCCCCGCCGCGTAGTCACCGCCCGCGATCAGCCCGGCCAGCTGATCGCGGTCGAGGACGGTCCGCACGCCCGAACTCTCCCGTCGCGCCGAGGGTTTGAGGACGACGGGGAACCGGAGTCCGTCGTAGGGCACCGAGTCCCTCCCCTCCGGAGGGACGACGAGGGAGCGCGGGCTCCACTCGGCGAGATAGGCCCGTTGCAGGTACTTGTTGCGGCAGATCCTGGTGGCGCGCAGGCCGGGCGAGGGCAGGCCGAGCAGATCGGCGATGACACCGGTCTGCTCGACGAGCATCTCGCCCGCCGCGAACACCCCGACGATGTCGAAGCGTTCGCGCCACGCCATGATCTGTGCGACGGCCCCGGACGTGAAGCCCCCCTCCACGCTCACCGAGCCCGAGACGAACCCCGCCTCCTCGATGAGGGCGCCGGGACGCAGGCCCGAGCCCATCTGGCGCAGCGTCTCCGCGCGCCACTGCTCGGAGGTGAGCACCAGGGGCGCTATGCCCCGGCGCTCCAGCTCGGCGAGATAGCGCCAGTTGCGCAGGATGACACGGAGTCCGCCCAACAGGACGAAGGCGGGGGTACGTTCTGGGTCGATACGTTCTGGGCCGACGCGATGCATCACTCGTATCCGTACTGTTCGAGAAGGTCGCCGAACTGCTCGTCGAACCGTGCGCTGTTCCGCTGGGTGAAGTACTCCCGCCAGGCGCCGGAGCGGCCCTTGAAGAAACTCCACGAGTCCTGGTTGTAGATCTTGTCGACGAGGTGCTCCGGGTCCTCGTCCGAGCGGATGTGTGTGAGCAGCCGGCCCAGCGTTTCCACCTGCTGCTCGCGTGAACCGCCGCCCTTGGGGCCGACCAGGTCCTCGTAGCGCACGTTGCACACGTCGGGGTGACGCAGCAGCCACAGGGAGCGCTCGAACTGGTCCCGGCCGAGGAACGACGGGTCGCGCAGCGCGTAGTCGATCTTCTCCTCCCAGCTGCCGAGGGATTTGAGGATCTTGTGGAAGACGTCGAACTCGTAGAAGTTGCCGTACCCCGCGGGCGTACGGCCCTCCAGGAAGTTGATCATCGAGACGATGGTGTCGCGCGGATCGCGGTAGTTGAAGACCAGCGGGGGATTCCCGGTGGACACCCACTCGCTGAGGAAGCTGCCGTCCACCTTGTCGATGTCCAGCTCGTGGAAGATCCAGCAGAGCCCCGGCGGGGTGTCCGCGAACTTCGAGTACGCGATGTGCGGGTTGCTGATGACTTCCTCGGCGAAGGTGACCCGGGTCTGCCCGTAGCGGTTCACGACCCGCTGGCCGAGCCGCTGCTGCCAGTGCCAGCCGAGCGCCGCCCAGTCGTCGCGGGTCGCCTGGCGCAGCAGCTCGGAGTCCAGCTGCTTGAGGGCGTCGAACTCCTCGCGGGAGCGGGTGAGCGAGGCGATGTGCAGGAGCTGTGCGTCGTCGAACTCGGGCACGTTGTTCGGCGCCGGGCGGGGTACGCCGGTCATCTTGTAGCCGAGGTTGACCATCAGCCCCTGCATGAGGTGCGTACCGGCCTTCTGCAGGGAGATCACCATGGTGCGAGGTGCCTGGGGCATTGCTCTCCTCACTGGTCCTGGTCGCCGAGGCGGGTGACGTCGCCGAGCGAGCGGCGGTAGAGCACGCCCTCGGACCAGACCATGTCGACCTGACCCCACTCGATCGCGGACGCCACGTCCGGGAAGAAACTGCGCCCGTTGTAGTTGGCGCTGGTGTTGCACAGCACGGGGACGCCGCTCCACTTGTGGTACTCGCGCAGGATCGCGGCCAGCGTCGGGTCGTCGTCCGTACTCACGGTCTGCAGGCGCGCGGTGCCGTCCAGGTGCAGGATCGCGGGCACCCGGTCGACCCACTCGGGGCGTACCCGGTGCTCGAAGAGCATGTACGGGTCGGGGGTCCCCGGGTCGAAGATCTCCGGCGCGTGCTCCACCAGGCAGATGGGCGCCACGGGCCGGAAGTCCTCGCGCTTCTTGGCGTCGTTGAGCCGCTTCTTCATCACCGGGTCGACGGCGGGCGCGAGGATGCTGCGGGCGCCGAGCGCGCGGGGTCCGAGCTCCGCGGGCCCGTTGAGCACCACGACCGGCTCACCGGTGCGGTGCAGGATGCGCGCCAGTTCCTCGGGGCGGCAGGGCATGACCGACCAGCCCTGCGGGAGGTGGGCGGTGCGTACGAGGTCGGGGCCCTGCCGGGTGCCCCAGGTGATGGGACGCAGGCCCTGTCCGTCGGCGGCACGCAGACAGGCCGTGCCGATCGAGGAGCCCGAGTCGTCCGGGAACGGCGGTACCCACATCTCCTTGATGGCCGGGTGGGACCGCAGGGCGCTGTTCCACTTGATGTTGAGCGCGCAGCCGCCCGCGAAGCACAGGTTCCAGGGCTCGTCGCCCTTCCACGCGCGGATCTTCGCGGCGACCCGCTCGATGAGCATGTCCTCGATGAACTCGTGCACGCTGGCGAGCACGTCCTCGTCGGACACCCCGAGTTGTGCGGTCCGGGCGGCCACATCCGTGAGGAACACGTGCACGTAGCCGTGGGACGGTTCCCCCGTCGAGCCGCAGCCGATGATCGTGTCGCGGTACTCGCGCACCCGCGGCGTGTCGGCCTCGAAGTGCTCGTGGAACAGCTCCCGGAACACGGCCTTGATCTCGGCCCGCGGCGTGCCGAGCGCGATGTACGCCATCATCTTGCCGGCCACCGACAGGTCGTCCACGTGCGTGGACTTGTTCCTCCTGGCGTACGGCCCCCAGTGCTGGGACGCCATCGAGTACGTGTGGCCGATCAGCGGGAAGACCTCGCCGCCCGGCTCGATCCGGCCGTCCTTGTCGACGCAGTACAGGCGGGGGAAACAGCCGCCGTCCCACACCATGACCATCGAGGGCTCGCCGCGCCGGGCGAACGGGCTGGTGCAGTACGCGGCCGCCAGGTGGCTGCCGACGTGCACGAAGCTCTGGTACTTCCGGGACTGTCCCCCGATGACGAGGGTGCCCGTCTGGCCGGGACGAGCGGGGTCGGGCACCTTGTCGGTCTCGCGGTAGGGCGCGACCAGCAGGTCCAGCGGCCCGCCGCCGGTACGCGTGGAGACGTTGCCGTTCACCGAGCCGTCCCAGCCGTCGACGACCCACTGGCCGACATCACCGACCTGGTAGCCGTAGTGGCCGAGCACCGAGACGATGTCGTCGAGCTCGTCCACGTCGCTGTAGCGGCGGTTGTTGTTCAGTTTCTGTATCTCGATGTTGAACTCGAGCTTGTCGTCGTTCAGGAGGGCGATACCGCCGCTCTGGGTCAGTTTGAGACCCGCAGTAATCATGCTGCTCCCTTGACTTGGACAGTGCGACTCAGGGCGTGCCTGCTCTCATGCAGTCGTGGGTGTGGCGTCCGGCGCCTCGTGCGCCGCCTCCGGATCGCCGGACCTGCCCGGTGGGGCAGCGGCGTCGGCGGCACGGTCGATCAGGTGCGGTGCCGCTCGCGTGAGCTCGTTGACGGGCGGCGGAAGAGCGGCGTCCCCATGTTCAGCGGGAGTTGTGCGGGGATTCAGGCCCGAAGGAATGCGTTGCCCCGGCTGGAATTCCGCCTGGCGCGAGAAGAGCCGGCATCCTCTGTTCCTGCCGAATCGCTGGCTTCACCGCTGTCATCCCCCAACTGCTCATCGTTGAGCCGTTCCGTGACGCGTTCAGAGCACAGCAGATCTTGCCCTCCGCCGCCGTTCTGCTGAAAGGTGCCCGGGCATCCTGATGACGCACTACCGAAACCGGAAGGCACGGCAAATGCGTGCCAATCGCGACAAGGGGGGTGCCTCACTGTACGCAGCGGTCTGTGAACGGGGAGTTTCCGAGTGCCGCGGGCCCGCCGGTTGCCGTCATCTCGGCATCACCGCTGAAGCGGGCGTGACATGTGACGACAACTCCCGGGTCCGGGTCGCGAGATGGCTGTCCAGCGCGTCGGCCTGCGAGAGGCGATAGCCCAGTTCGGCTCTGCTGCGGGCGCCGAAGAGGGCTGACGCCCGCTTTATGTGTGTGCCGATGGTGCGCGTGCTCAGGCCCAGGCGCTTTGAGATGGTGCGGTCCGTATGGCCTTCAACCATCAACCGGAGGATCTTTGTCTGGATTTCGTCGGTGAGCCGGGGTGGCCGATTGTGCTCCGTGTTCCATATGACAGGTTTCCCCCTTTCCCAGACATGCTCGTGCATTTTCGCCAGGTACTGAACCAGACCGGGGAGCCGGATCGAGACGACGCACGGCTGTTGACCTTTCGCGGCGGGTTCGGGTAGGAAGGCGACCGAGCGATCGAAGATGATCAGTCGTTGGAATACCTCGTCCACCGTTCTGACCTCCGCCCCGGCCCGGGTGATCCGCTCGGTGTAGGCGAGGGTCGGCTCGTGAGAGCGCATCGCATGGCTGTAGAGGATCCGCTGGCGGACTCCGCGCGCGGCGAGATCCAGGTCGTGATCCAGGTTCTCGGCCAGTCCGTCGTCCTCCTGTTCGCCGTGGGGGTGGGCGGCCAGTACTTCCTCGCGGCACGCGTCGAGGGCCAGTTCCAGGGCCGCGCCGATGGTGTCCCTGCCGAAGAGCCGCTCGGTTCCCGCCTGATGCAGTTGTTCCTGCTGGTAGAGGGCCTCCAACGGGGACAGCGCCAGAGTCAGCGTGTCCAGATCCGCCTGATGCCGCTCGATCGCCTCCTCGATGGGGCGCCCCAGTTCCAGCGCGGCGACGGACGGCGGCACGGGAAGGTAGACGGCTGTGCTCATCGGGGTGCCCGCGGCCGCCTCACCGGCGGCCTGGCCCTGGCCTGCGCGGGGTTCCGGCATGCTTCTCGTGAGCCGGAGCAGCCCGAGCCGTGTCAGGCATTCCGGCGCTTCGCCCGCGATTTCTCCGGCCGCCAATGCGGCGCGGTACCGGGAGACGCATGAGCCGCAGAGAGGAGATCGGATCGAGGTGTCCACTTTCTCACATGGTGTATGCATGTGATCCCCCTTCGTGTTTGGGCACTTCGTGATCAGGATGCCTCGGATCGCTTCCGACCACGGAGCGGTGGAGGCACGATTTGATCGACTCAGAGCAGTCGCAAACGGCTCATCCATTGAACGACGGGGGAGGCAAGGGTGAGGCCGACATCGGCGAGAACTCGCGGTTTCTCAATGGGCTGTTCCTGTGCTACGAGAGAACGAATCGAGCACGAATGAGGGTTTCGGCAACCAGAGCCGGCAGTGGACGTGATCCGGCGCCGGGACTTCACGAGGCGCTCGGTTTCCTCACTCAGGCGCGTAAGGCCATCGGCGACGAGTACGGATCGGACGACCATCTCGTACACGCCGCTCTCCACCTCATCGACTGCACCACCGACGCCTGCGCGCTGCTGGCCGACACCGATGACCTGGAGGCGGCGCGTGAGGCACTCGCCGCTGCCCGCGCCGCGGTCGTCGCGGCGACCTGCGCGGTGCGCCACGTACACGACGGCCTGCGGTCGCGCACGTCATGAGCAGGGTCGACGGCGATCCGGAGTTCAACGCCGAAATCCGGAACCCGCACAACAACCGTCGCCACCGTGAGCCGTCATCGTCGTCGGCGCCCAGGACGGGCGTCCCGGAACGGCGGCCCGTCAGCAAATGACGTGGTGAGGCAGCACACGACGACAGACACACCTCGCGGAGTGTCGGGGGAGAAAAGGCATGGAGAGCCCGCAGACCGCAGCAGCGGACGGACCGCGCTCGCTGCTGCGGCTGAGCGCGTTCCGCGGCCTGTGGGCGGGGGACGCGGTGTCCCGGCTCGGGTACCAGATCGCGCTGTACCTGTTCCCGCTGCTCGCGGTGACCGAGCTGCACAGCAGCGGCACCCAGGCCGGACTGGTGGCGGCCTCGCAGTTCGTGCCCGTCGTCGTGCTCTCCCTGGTGGCAGGCGTCCTCGCGGACCGTGCCCGCACCCGCAGCCTCATCCTGATCTGCACGGTCATACGAGGTGCCGCGGTCGCCCTGCTCGGGGTCGGGTACGCCCTGTTCGGACTGAGCGTCTGGATGCTGATCGCCATCGCCTTCGTGGTCGGCTCGGCGACCGTCTTCTACGACGTCGGCTACCAGTCCGCCATCCCCAAGGTGCTCAAGCCCGGTGAACTGGCCGCGGGCAACGGCATCCTGCAAGCCAGCACCTCCGCGACCCAGATGGCGGGGCCGGCGCTGGCCGGCGTCTTCGTCCAGGCGGCGGGACTGCCGTTCGCGGTGACCATGACCTGCGCGCTCTTCGCCGGCGGGGCCATCAGTTTCTGGTTCCTGCGCATGGAGGAGTCCGTCGCGGCGCCGCCGAGCCGCCCGGGCGGGCGCGCGCTGCTCGCCGGGCTCCGGTTCACCTGGAAGTGCCGGCCCATCCGCGACCTGTGTGTGCAGTCGGGCCTGTTCAACCTCCACGAGCAGGCGTTCCTCACCGCGTTCCTGATCTACGGGGTCCGCGAGGCGGACATGTCGAGCGGCACGGTCGGCCTGCTCATCGGCGTCGCCAGCGTCGGCGCGCTCATCGGGTCGGTGGGCACCGGGCACCTCTCGGGCCGCCTGCACGCCGGGACGACGCTGGCCGCGGGAATGATCGCCGCGTCCCTGTCACTGCTCCTCGGAGCGCTGTTCGCCCAAGTGCTGCCGCCGCTCTGGGTGTTCGCGGTGGGCTTCCTGTGCAACGGCGTGGGTCTGAGCGCCTACAACGTCTACGTGATGAGTCTGCGCCAGAGCATCCCGCCGCAGGAGTTCATGGGATCGGTGACCGCCGCCTACCGCCTGGTCGCCCTCGGCCCGAACCCGCTCGGTGCGCTGCTCGGCGGCCTGCTCGCCGACGCTCTCGGTGCGGGCAGCGCCCTGGTCGCGGTCGCCGCGTCCCTCACGCTGACCTCCCTGCTGGTGCTGGCGTCACCGGTCCGGCGGGTGCGGCAGGTCGAGGACGCCCGCCGGGTCCTCCGGTCCCACCTGCCGGACACCGGCATCGCACGGCCCCTGGCGGAGGAGAAGAGCGACCTGTGAGAACGGCACTGCACGACAGCCCGCACGACAGCGTGGCACGCGCTCGCCGGCGCCGCACCGACCGTGAGGAGCGGCGGGCCGTCGCGGACTCCGCGCTGTCCCTCGACACCTCGACACCTCGATACCTCGATACCTCGACACCTCGATACCTCGGCATCTCGACAGTCAAGCCGTCCAGCGCGGAACGGGGGCGATACAACCATGGTGGTCCGTGACAGAAAGCGGCGGGAAGAGCACCCGGAGGCGCTCGGCAGCGCGACGGGGCGGCCATGTACCTGCGGGGTGACGGTGCTGCTCACCGGGTTGCCCAGTGCCGGGAAGACGACCATCGCCCGTGCGCTCGCCGCGCGGCTGGGCGGCGACGGGCATCGTGTCGAAGTACTGGACGGCGACGGCGACGAGACGCTTGCGTCGCTGTCGGCGGGGCTCGGCTCCTCGCGCGAGGATCGCGACACGCATCTGCAACGTGTCGGCCTGGTCGCGGAGGTGCTCGCCCGCAACGGCGTCATCGTCCTGGTACCGGTCGTCGCCCCGCACGCGGACGCCCGCGCCGCCGTCCGTTCGCGCCATGAACGGAGCCGTACCGCCTTCTTCGAAGTGCACGTCGCCACACCGGTGGAGGTGTGCTCCGAGCGTGACGTGAAGGGCCGCTACGCCGAGCAGGTGGCGGGCGGGACAACGGTGTCAACCGGTGTCGACGACCCGTACGAACCTCCCGTGGAACCGGACCTGAGGATCCCGGCGCACGCGCAGTCCGTCGCCGAGTCGGCCTCGATGCTGATGGAACTGCTCACCGAACGGAACTTCATCCGGTGACGCCGGTGACGCCGGTGAACCGGGTGGCGGCCGACGGGCCCGCGGAGCAGCTCCGGCTCAGTCATGTGGACGTTCTGGAGTCCGAGGCCGTGCACATCTTCCGTGAGGTGGCGGGGGAGTTCGAGCGGCCGGTGATCTTGTTCTCCGGCGGCAAGGACTCGATCGTCATGCTGCATCTGGCGCTGAAGGCGTTCGCGCCCGCGGCGGTGCCCTTCTCGCTGCTGCATGTGGATACGGGACACAACTTTCCGGAAGTCCTTGAGTACCGGGACCGTGTGGTGGCCGCACATGGGCTGCGGCTCCATGTGGCCTCCGTACAGGACTACATCGACCGGGGGGTGCTGCGGGAGCGTCCGGACGGGACGCGCAACCCGCTGCAGACCGTGCCGCTGACCGAGAGGATCCAGAGCGAGAAGTTCGACGCCGTGTTCGGCGGCGGGCGCCGGGACGAGGAGAAGGCGCGGGCCAAGGAGCGGGTGTTCAGTCTGCGGGACGAGTTCTCGCAGTGGGACCCGCGTCGGCAGCGGCCCGAGCTGTGGAACCTGTACAACGGCCGGCACGCGGCCGGCGAGCACGTGCGCGTCTTCCCGCTCTCCAACTGGACCGAGCTGGACGTGTGGCAGTACATCGCCCGTGAGGGCATCGAGCTGCCGGGGATCTACTTCGCTCACCAGCGTGAGGTGTTCCGGCGGGCCGGTATGTGGCTCACCGCCGGCGACTGGGGTGGCCCTCGCGAGGGCGAGACGGTCGAGAAGCGCCTTGTCCGGTACCGCACGGTGGGCGACATGTCCTGCACGGGCGCGGTGGATTCGGATGCCGTGACCCTCGACCAGGTGATCGCCGAGACAGCCGCGTCCCGGCTCACGGAACGGGGTGCCACCCGCGCCGACGACAAGATGTCCGAGGCCGCGATGGAAGACCGCAAGCGCGAGGGGTACTTCTGACGCCTGACACCTGTCACTCATGTCGCCTCTGCCGCTGTTCGTCAGAGCCCGCCGAGGCACGGTGACGTTCACACACCAGGAAGGCGCACGGAAAGCGCACGGGGAGAGCACGGGGAGAGCACGCATGGCACGTGTACGGGGACAGGCTCTATGCCGGGGAGCCGAGCCGGAATTCACCGAGGAGGACGCGCCGCACGCTGTGCGGGCGCTGCTGCGTGCCGCGGAGTCCGACTCCGGTGCGGCCGTCGTCACGCTTGGCCCGGACGGCTCCGTGACCAGGCAGTCGTATCCCGAACTGCTGTCGCGGGCCCGCCGATTGCTCGCCGGACTGCGGGAGCGCGGGGTGCGGCCGGGTGATTCCCTGGTGCTGTGCGGACTGCCGCTTGACGAGTTCTTCCCCGCCTTCTGGGCCTGCGTCCTCGGTGGCGTCCGGCCCGTGGCCATCGCGGAACCTCCCGTACCGGGCTCTCCGGCCCTGGAACGCCTCCGGCACGCCTGCGCGTTGCTGGACCGCCCGCTGGTGCTCAGCGACGCGGCCGGTGCGGCGGCCCTGGCCGAAGCCGCGCCCGGGCTCCGTGTCGCGGTCGCGGGGGACTGCCTGAACCGGCCGCCCGCGGACGGCCACGTCGAACCGGTCGAACCAAGAGGGTCCGACGTCGCGCTGCTGATGCTGTCCTCCGGCAGCACGGGCGTGCCCAAGGCCGCGCAGCTGACCCACGCCGGGCTGGCGGACTTCGCCGCGAGCACCCGGCGGATTCTGGACGTGCGCCCGGACGACACCATGGTGAACTGGCTGCCGGTCGACCACAGCGGGGCCTTCCTGATCTACCACCTGCTCGCCGTCTTCACCGGCTGCACCAACGTCCACGCACCGACCGAGCTGATCCTGGCCGAACCCCTGCGCTGGCTCGACCTCCTCCACGAACACCGGGCGCAGCACGGCTGGGCGCCCACCTTCGCCTACCAGCTCGTCGCGGACGCGCTCGCCGAGCGGCCGGCGGGCCACTGGGACCTCGGCGGCGTCAAGTCCCTGGTCTGCGGGGGCGAGCAGATCACGCTGCCGGTGATGCGCCGCTTCCTCGACGCGACGGCCGCGTACGGGATCCGGGACGGGCACATCGCTCCGGCCTGGGGGATGGCCGAGACGGTCACGGCCGTCACCTACGGCCGGCTCGACCGGCCGGGCACCGTGCACCGGCTGCTCAAGAGCAGCCTGGGCGGCGACCTGGTGCGGGCCGGCGAACAGACGCCGGAGGACGACTGCGTCACCTTCGTCGCGGTCGGCTCGCCCGCGCACGGCGTCACCCTGCGCATCGTCGACGACCAGGGAGAACCGGCGCCCGAGGGCAGGATCGGCCTGCTTCAGGTGAACTCGCCCGCCCGCCTCACGCCCGGCTATGTGAACAACCCCGAGGCGGACGCGGCGGCCTTCCCCGCCGGACGGGACTGGCTGGACACCGGTGACCTGGCGTTCCTCGACGGCGACCAGGTCGTGATCACCGGCCGCCGCAAGGACCTGATCATCCTCAACGGGCACAACGTCTACTGCCACGAGGCCGAGGAGGCCGCCACCGCCGTCGCCGGTGTCCGGCAAGGTGAGGTGGCCGCCTGCGGCATCCCGCACCCGGACCGGGGAACCGAGGAACTGGCCGTGTTCTTCGTGAGCCACGGCGCCGCCGAGGACACCCGGATCGCCGCCGAGGTGAAGGCGGCACTGTTCACCCGACTCCGGCTCACCGCGGCCCACGTCCTCCCGGTCCCGCGAAACGAGTTCCCGAGGACGCCCGCCGGCAAGGTACGCCGAACCGAACTCCGAGACCGCCTGACCAACGGCGATTTCGACACGGCCCCTGCCTCGGGTCCTGCTCCGGCCCTGCGTGCGGCTCCGCGCCCCGCCCCCGCCTCGCGCCCCGCCCCCGCCTCGGGTCCTGCCCTCGCCCCGGCCCCGGCTCCGCGTCCGGCCCCCGCCTCGGGTCCTGCCCCGGCTTCGGCTCCGCGTCCAGCCTCCGTCCCGCGTCCGGACCCCGCCTCCGCCCCTGCCTCAGGCCCGGCCCCTGCCTCGGGTCCGGCTTCGCGCCCCGCCCCCGCCCCCGCCCCGCGCCCCGCCCCGGATTCCGACGCCGTGACGCAGGTGGTGCGGGAGGAGATCGGTGTGGTGCTGGGGCGGCCGGTCGACGCGCACCTGCCGTTCTACGAGCTCGGGTTGAACTCCGTGCTCCTGGTCCGGCTGCGGACCCGTCTGGTGGAGCGGCTCGGGACGGAGATCGCTCAGACCGTGTTCTTCGAGCATCCGACAGCCGCCGCGCTCGGGGCGCATCTGTCCGCCACCGCCGTGTTCGCGGAGCACGGGGCCGACGGCGCCGCGGCGCAGGTGGAACCGGTAGAACAGGTGGACACCGGCTCCTCCTCGCCGGACGCGACGGACCGCCGTATCGCGGTCATCGGACTGTCCCTGCGCTTCCCGGGCGCGGACTCGGCGGAGGAGTTCTGGGCCAATCTGCGTGACGGCGTGGACAGCATCCGGGGCTTCGGCGAACAAGAACTCGCGGCGGCGGGCCTGTCCCCCGAAGAGCTGCGCGCTCCCGGCCTCGTACCCGTCGCCGGAATCCTCGACGGGGCCGAGGAGTTCGACGCGGACTTCTTCGGGATGAGCCCCAAGGAGGCCCAGCTCACGCATCCCGCGCACCGGCTGTTTCTCGAGTGCTGCCACCAGGCCCTTGAGGACGGCGGATACGCGGCGCCCCAACCGGGCACCAGGACCGGCGTCTTCGCGGGTTCCGGCATGAACCTCTACGACCACCAGCAGCAGCCCGCGGGCGGTTCGCCGTACGGGGCCCACGACCCGGCGGACCCCGCCACCGGCATGCAGACGGCCGTCGGCCGGCAGCCCGACTTCCTCGCCTCCAGGGTCGCCTACCGGCTCGGGCTCACCGGCCCCGCCATCGGCGTGCAGACGGCCTGCTCCACCTCGCTGGTCGCCGTGCACCTCGCGGCCCAGGCGCTGCTGAGCGGCGACGCGGACCTGGCGCTGGCCGGTGCCGCGGCCGTGCACCTCCCTCAGGGGACCGGCTACCGCAGCCATCCCGGGTCGATCCTGTCGCCCACCGGACGCCTTCGTGCCTTCGACGCGGACGCCGACGGCACCGTGGGCGGCAACGGCGTGGCCGCCGTCCTGCTCAAGCGGCTCGACCGGGCGCTGGCCGACGGCGACACCGTGCACGCGGTGATCCTGGGCTCCGCGGTCAACAACGACGGCGCGGGCAAGGTCGGCTTCAGCGCCCCCGGGGTCACGGGACAGGTCGAGGTGGTACGCCAGGCGCTGCGCAGGGCGGCCGTCCCCGCGGACACCATCTCGTACGTGGAAGCACACGGCACCGGTACCCGGCTCGGCGACCCGGTGGAACTCGAAGCCCTCGGCCGGGCTCTCGGCGAGGGCACCGGGCGCACGGGCTTCTGCACCGTCGGCTCGGTGAAGCCGAACATCGGCCATCTCGACTCCTGCGCCGGCATGGCCGGGCTGATCAAGACGGTCCTCATGCTGCGCCACCGCACACTCGTGCCGACGCTGCACCTGACCCGCCCCAACCCCGAACTCCGCCTGACAGGCGGACCGTTGACGCTGGCGGCCGAGCTGCGGCCGTGGTCGGTGCCGGACGGCCGGCCGCGCCGGGCCGGGGTCAGCGCCCTCGGCGTCGGCGGCACCAACGCCCATGTGGTGCTGGAGGAGGCCCCCCCGGTGCCTCCGGCGGCCGCACCCGAACTGCCCGTACTCGTACCGGTGTCGGCCCGCGACCCGCAGGCACTGGACGAACTCGCCGACCGGCTCCGCGACCGGCTGCGGGAGCTGCCGGAGCCCGCGGCCGCGGACGTCGCAACCACCCTGGCGCTCGGCAGACCGCACCGCGCGGCGCGGACCGCGGCCGTCGGCCGGACGGCCGCGGAGCTCGCCCGCGCACTGGAAGAGCGGCCCGCGCCGCCCGGTCGCCCGCCCGGGCCGCTCGCGTTCGCCTTCGCCGGACAGGGCAGCGCACGCCGCGGCATGGCGAGCGGCCTCTACGCGGCCTTTCCCGCGGCCCGGCGCATCCTCGACCGGTGCGAGGAGATCTACGCCGACGAGTTCGGCGGCACCCTGCTCCCGCTGCTGCTGGACGAGCCGGACGGACCGGATGGACCGGATGGACCGGACGGGCTGGACGGACCGGCGGAGTCCGCCGCCGGGAGCGAGGTCTGGCCCACCGAGACGGCCCAAGTCGCCCTGTTCGCCCACCAGTCGGCGCTCACCGAGGTGTGGCGCGTGGCCGGAATCCGCCCCGCGCTGCTGTTCGGGCACAGCGTCGGCGAGTACGCGGCCCTCTGCGCGGGCGGTGCCCTGACGCTGGCGGACGGTGTGCGGCTCACCGCGTGGCGCGGGCGGCTGATGCACCGGGCCTGCCCGCCCGGTGGCATGCTCGCCGTCCGCGCCGGCCAGGCGGCCGCGCGGCGCATCGCGGAGGCCGCCGGGGCAGGACTGGCCGCGGTCAACGGGCCGAACGCCCAGGTCATCTCCGGCTCGCGGGAGGCCATCGAGGAAGCGGTCCGGCTGCTCGACCAGGAAGGCCTGCGCCGGCGGGTGCTACCCGTCGACCGGGCCTTCCACTCGGCCGCGGTCGAACCGGCGCTGGGCGAATTCCGTGCCCACGCCGAACGGGTGGCGTACGCACCGCTGCGCGTCCCCCTGGTGACGGCGACCGACGGTGTGCCGCGACCCGCGGGCTGGACCGTCGACGCGGACTACCTCTGCCGCCAGGCGCGGCAGCCCGTCCGCTTCGACCTGGCCGTGGCCGCCGCTCTGGAGCAGGGCTGCGAGGACTTCGTGGAGATCGGCGCCGGGGAGGTCCTCACCGGCCTCGGCAGGCACTGCGCCCCCCGGAGCCGCTGGCTCGGCGGGCAGGGCCGGGGCACGCGAGCCGACCAGGTGGGCGGTCTCCTGTCGGCCCTGGGCTCGCTGTACGCCGGGGGCGCCGAGCTGGACTGGCCCGCGATCACCACCGGCGGCGGCAGGGTGCCGTTGCCGGGGCATCCGCTGCGGCGCGGCCCGGTGGCACGCCCGGCCGCACCACCGGTACAGGCCCCCGAGCCTTCCCCGGAACCCATCGCCCCCGTCACCCCGGAAGAGCCCATGGTGCCGAACGAACTACTGGAAGACATACGGGAGTTGACGGCCCGCAAGCTCGGCAGCGAGGCGTCGGACGTGGCACCCGACAGCTCGTTCTTCGAACTGGGCGCGGACTCGCTCTCCCTGATCGGCATGACGACGGAACTGGGGCAGCGGTACGGCGTGCGCATCCCGGTCCGGGAGCTGTTCGACTCGGCCGACACCCCTCGCAGACTCGCCGAACACCTGGCGCGGCTGCGAGGCGACACGGCAACGGCCCCGGCCGCCGAGCCACGCCCGGCCGCCGAGCCACGCCCGGTTGCCGAGCCGCGCGCGGCGGCGGACCCGCCAGCCGCCGCACCGCAGCCACGTCCCGAACCCGCCCTGGCACCCGCTCCGGCACCCGTCCCGGCTCCGGCACCCGTCCCCGCTCCGGCACAGGCACCCGCTCCGGCACAGGCCCCGGCCCCGGCTCCGGCCCCGGCTCCGGCTCCGGCCCCGGCACCCCAGGGCTCCACCGAGCTCCACGACCTGTTCGGACAGCAGCTGAGGCTGGCGGAGCACCTCGTCGACCAGGTCACCGGGGTGATCTCCCGCCAGCTCGACGTGCTGGCGGCCACGACGGCAGGGCCCGCCGCCGCGCCGCCCGTCGCCGCCCCGGTCCCGGCTCCCGCCGTCACTCCCCGGCATACTCCCGCCGCCGCCCCGGCCGCTGCCACCGTCCCTGCCCCTGCCCCTGCCCCTGCCCCGCCCCAGGCTCCGGCGCAGCCCGAACCCGTACCGGTGCCCGCCCCCGCGGTGCACGCTCCACCGGCGCCGGCGACCGGCTGCGACTTCAGCCTGTACTTCTTCGGCGACTACCCCGACGACACCGACCAGAACAAGTACGCGCTGATCATGGAGGCCGCGGAGTTCGCCGACCGGCACGGATTCCACGCCCTGTGGTTCCCGGAGCGGCACTTCGACTCCTTCGGAGCCCTCTTTCCCAACCCCTCCGTGCTCGCCGCCGCGCTCGCGGCCCGCACCAGCCGGGTCCGGCTGCACGCGGGTTCGGTCGTGCTGCCGCTGCACCACCCGGTCCGGGTCGCCGAGGAGTGGTCGGTCGTCGACAACATCTCCGGCGGCCGGGCGGGCCTGTGCTTCGCGAGCGGCTGGCACGCCACCGACTTCGCACTCGCCCCGCAGCACTTCGGCCGGCACCGCGAGGTGATGTACGAGCAGCTGGCGACCGTACGACAGTTGTGGTCGGGGCAGCCGCTGGCGACGACCGCGGGCGACGGCGAACCCGTGGAGATCCGCCTGCACCCGCGTCCCGTACAGGAGCAACTGCCCATGTACGTGGCCGTGGTGGGCAACCCGGACAGCTACCGGCGGGCGGCGGCCGAGGGCCTGGGCGTGGTCACCAACCTGATGACGCAGACCGTCGAGCAACTGGCCGAGAACATCGCCCTGTACCGCCGCACCCGCGCCGAGCACGGTCTCGACCCAGCGGCGGGACGCGTCGTGGTGCTCGTGCACACCTACCTCGGCGAGGACGCGGAACGCGCCCGGGCCGAGGCGTACCGGCCGTTCATGTCCTATCTGCGCTCCTCGCTGTCCCTCTTCGACCAGGTCACCAACAGCCTCGGCTTCGATGTCGACCTCGACAACACGCCTGAGGATGACATCGAGTTCCTGCTCGGACGTGCCTACGAGCGGTACTGCGACTCCCGCGCCCTGATCGGCGACGAGCACAGCACCGCCGGGACGGTACGCCGGCTGGTGGACGCCGGAGCCGACGAGATCGCCTGTTTCATCGACTTCGGCGTCCCGGCCCAGCAGGTCCTGGCGGCCCTGCCCGTGCTCGACCGGGTACGCCACCGCGAGCAGCAGAGCGAGCAGTCGGACGAGCGGCAGAGCGAGCCGCAGGGGAAGACGGCGCGAGCGCTGGAGAAGGAGAAGGGGCCCGAAGGAGGTCCTGAGCGGCTGCCGCTGTCGTCCGCGCAGCGCCGCATCTGGTTCCTGGAGCAGCTGCATCCGGGCACCAGCATGTACCACGAGCCCAAGGCCGTCCGGCTTGACGGCCCGCTCGACGTACCGGCGCTGCGCTGGGCGTTGCAGCGGGTCGCGGACCGGCACCCGGCGCTGCGCACGGTGTTCCGGGACGCCGACGGAGTGCCGTACCAGGAGATACGCGACCGCACGCGGCTGGAACTCCCGGTCGACGACCACAGCGGGGCGACCGAGGAGCAGGCGCTGCGCTCGGCGCTGGAGACCGAGGGGCGCCGGATCCTCGACCTGAGCACCGGCCCGCTGGTCTCGGCGAGGCTGCTGCGGCTGTCGGAGGAGCGGCACCTGCTCTTCCTGCTGGCCCACCACATCGTCTTCGACTCCTCCTCCACGGTGGTGCTGGTCCGCGACCTCGCCGCGTACTACCGCTCCTGGCCGCACGGTGAGCCCGTACTGCCGGACCTCACTGAGAACCTCACCGAGACACCCCCGGCCGACCGGCCGGACCCCGAAGGGCCCGCCGAATCCCTTGAGTTCTGGCGGCGTGAGCTGAGCGGCGCCCCGGAGCTCTCGCTGCCCACCGACCGCCCCCGGCCGCCCGTCAGGTCGGGCGCGGGAGCGGGCCTCACCCACGCACTGGACGCCGAACTCGTCGGCAGGCTGCGGACGTTCGCCGCCGAGCACCGCGCCACCCTCTTCATGACGCTGACCAGTGCCATCGGCGCGGTGCTCGGCCGGTTCAGCGGACAGCGGGACGTGGTGCTCGGCACCGCGGTCGCCGCCCGCCCGGCCGGCGCCGAACACCAGGTCGGCCTCTTCCTCGACACCGTCGCCCTGCGCCTGGACCTCACCGGCGACCCGGACTTCCCGACACTGCTGCGCCGGGTGCGGGAGAAGAGCACCACGGCGTACGAACACCTCGACGTCCCCTTCGACGAGCTGGTCGGCGCGCTGAACCCGCACCGCGATCCCGGCCGCAATCCGCTCTTCCAGGTGATGGTGGAGTACGAGAACGAGGGCGAGGTGGGCTTCGCCCCGCCCCGGCTGGCGGCCACGCTGCTGGACATGCCGAGCGCACGCGCCCCGTTCGACCTCAGCGTCTATCTCACGCACCACCGCGACGGCCTGCGGTTCATGGTCGAGTACGACACGGTGCTGTTCGACGAGAGCACCGTGCGGCGGTTCGTGGACTACGTGGAGCAGACGCTGCGCCGCGCCCTCGACATGCCCGGCGCGCCGCTCGGCGAACTGACCGCGGTCACCGACGCCGACCGGACGGCCCTGGCCCGGCTGGGACACCGGGACGAGCCGCTGCCGGACGTCGAGGACACGCTGCACGGGCTGTTCGAGCGGCAGGCGCGCCGGACGCCGGACGCCGTCGCGCTGGTGGACGCCGAAGAACGGCTGAGCTACCGGGAGTTGGACACGCGTGCGGGCCGGCTCGCCCGACGGCTGCGTACCCGGGGTGCGGTGCGCGGGGAGCGGGTGGCCGTGCTGCTGCCCCGCGGGCCGGAACTGATCACCGCCCTCCTGGGGGTGCTCAAGAGTGGCGCCGCGTATCTGCCCCTCGACCCGTCGGTGCCCACCCCGCGGCTCGCCACGCTCCTCGACGACGGCGCCCCGGTGCTGCTGCTGACCTCCCGCGCCGCCCTCGAACATCATCCGGACCTCGCGGCACGGCCGGCCGTGCAGTTGGTGGATGACGTGGACGAGGTGGACGACAGCCTCGCGGCAGGCCCCCTGGACGACGGGGCGCGCCCCGAGGACCCCGCGTACTGCATCTACACCTCGGGATCGACCGGCCACCCCAAGGGAGTGGTCGTGCCCCACCGGGGGCCGGTCAATCTCGTACGCGGGCATGTGGCGCGGCATCCCGCGCTGCGTACCCTGCAGTGGACCTCGCCCGCCTTCGACGTCAGCGTGCAGGAGATCTTCACCACGCTGGCCGCCGGAGCGGCGCTCGTCCTGATCCGGGACGAGGTGCGGCAGGACCCCGCGGCCGTCGCGGACTTGGTGCGCCGCCACGAGGTGCAGCGGATGTTCATGCCGTGCACCCCGCTGAAGTACCTGATCGAGACCGGCCCCGAACTGCCGTCCCTGCGCGAGCTGTTCTCGGCGGGCGAGGCGCTGCAGCTCACCGCGCAGTTCCGCGAATTCCTCACCGCACACCCCGACTGCGCTCTGTACAACCAGTACGGGCCCACGGAGACCTCCGTCATCGTCACCTCCCACCGCGTCGACCCGGGCGGCGAGGAGTGGCCGCCGATCGGCACCCCGGTGCCGGGCGCGCGGATCCTGCTGCTGGACGGCGCCGGACGGGACGTGCCTTCGGGCTCCGTCGGCGAGATCCACGTGGGCGGCGTACCGGTCGCGTACGGGTACCACGCACGGCCCGCCGAGACGGCCGCGGCCTTCCTCGACGACGGGGCGGGAGCGGTCCTGTACGCGACCGGGGACCTCGGGCGCTGGCGCACGGACGGCTCCCTCCAGTACTGCGGCCGCGCCGACGACCAGGTAAAGATCCGCGGCCACCGGGTCGAACCGGCCGAGATCCAGGGGGCGTTGGCGGCGCTTCCCGGCGTGCGCGACGTAGCCGTCGTGCCCCGCCGCGACCGGCACGGCGAGGCCGGACTCGTCGCCTATGTGGTCCCCGAGACCCCGGCGGACGACCCGCGCCGGCTGCGCGCGGCGCTCGCCGCGGAGCTCCCCGGCCATCTCGTGCCCGGCCGTTGGGTGCTCCTGGAACGGCTCCCGGTGAACGCCTCCGGCAAGCTGGACCGGGACCGGCTGCCCGAGCCCGCACCCGACGACCGGTCAGGGGCGCCGGACGCGGAACCCGCCACCCGGCTGGAGAAGACCCTGCACGAACTGTGGTGCGACGAACTGGACGTGGCCGGGGCGCCGGTGACCTGGTCCTTCTTCGAGCTCGGCGGCGACTCGCTGAGCGCGATGAGGCTGCTGCACCGGATGGCGGAGCAGCTGGACGTCACGGTGTCCATGGCCGACTTCTTCCGCGATCCGACCATCCGGGGCATCGCGGCACGCTGCGAACGGCCCGACCCCGTCTCCTCCGAGATCTCCGAGATCCCCGATATCTCTGCCATCGCGAAGGAGACCGCCGACTCTCCGCCGGGTCCGGTGGTGGACACCGTGCCGATGACCTCCACGCTGCGCAGGGTGTGGCGCCGGCACCACGAGCGGGCCGATCCCGGCGTCTACAACGTCGCCCACCGCATCGACCTGCGCGGCGAGCTGGATCCCGAGGCCTTGGAGCAGGCCCTGGCAGGTGTGGTGGACCGTCATCACGCGCTGCGCAGCAGGGCGGTACGGCGCGACGGCCGGTATCTCGTCGAGGTGTTGGCCGAGGTGCCCGTGGACCTGCCGGTCAGCGACCTCACCGCACACGCCGAGGACCCGGCCTTCGTCGAGCGCTGGTGCCAGGACCACGCCTCGCGCGGCTTCGCGATGGACCGCGCACCACTGTTCCGCTTCCGGCTGGCCCGGCTCGGCCCGGACCACTGGGTGCTGGTGACCGTGTTCCACCATGCGGTCTGCGACGGCTGGTCCATGGGCATCATCTGGCACGACCTGCAGGAGCTCTACCGTGCGA
>NZ_JBFAHW010000083.1:0-46402 GCF_040654355.1 Streptomyces sp. NPDC050704
GGCGGGCGCGCGCGAGCTGCGCGAGTCGCTGCGTGCCGTCTGTCTCGCGCACGCGGGCCATCCGGCGCATCGCGAGGTGCGCCCCCTGGACGAGCATGCTCCCCGAGTGGCAGGGCCGCGGCCACGGTCGTGCGCTGATGCGGACGTTCCTACGGGCTCTGCGGGACGGGGGAGTGCCCGCCGTCCACCTGTCCATGGTGACGGTCAACGCCGCGGCCAGGGCCTTCTACGACCGGCTGGGCTTCCACGAGATCGAGGTGCCGGACCCCGGACCCGTCACCTACCTGGGGCGCACGACGAAGGACCCCGAAAGGTTTTGAGGTCTGCGTCTTCTCGAACGCCTCGTCTGTCATCGGCGGCTGTGCCCGCTAACGTCGCCCCATGAACGACGAGATCACGACCACGGTCGGCGGAGAGCTCTTCTCCTTCGACGGCCGGGTACTTGAGGTTTTCGGCGGCAGCGGTGCCCGTTTCCACGTGCGGCACATGCATATCCGCGTCAAGGGCCCTGACCGCAAGGGGAACCGGACCATGGAGATCTGCCACGGCCGGCCGGAGGTACCGGGGAACCGCCATATATGGAGGTACTCCGCGAAAGAGTGGGACGAACTGCCTGACCTCGCCCGGTTCCTGGAGACGGTGCAGGCGGCGATCGACTCTGCGGCGGCCCGGTAGGCGGGCGCCCCTGGCACGGCTCCTTCGCATCGTTCGCAGGCATCCGCGGAAAACGTCGTCCGGTGACCGATGAGTTGTGCGGCGCCGCTCGGTCCAACTACACGAAAGGCTTACCAGCCGCCAACGCCGAAGCAGGAGTCAGTGACATGAGCGTGACCGCGTCCCAGGCCCAGAACACCACCCCGTCGTCGTCCTCGTCCCGGTTCGTACGGGCGCTCGCCACGTATCGCGTATGGCAGGTCGGTGCCCTGGCGATCCTCGCCGGTGCCGTCGTGACCGAGGCTTTCGCGCTCATCGCCCGCGGCGTCGGCGTGCCCATGGAGGCGGCCAGCCCCGGCGAGACGGAGGCCGCGGCGATCCCGGTGGGCGGCTTCGCCGGCGGCGTGCTGTTCTGGTCGATCGCCGGCATCGTCCTCGCGGTGGCCCTGGCCCGCTGGGCCAAGCGACCCGCCCGCACGTTCGTGGTGAGCACCGTCGCGCTCACCGTCCTGTCCCTCGCCGGCCCCGCCCTCGCCCCGCACACCGCCACGTCCACCCAGATCGTCCTGGCCGTGTCCCACCTGGTGGCCGCCGCTGTGATCATTCCCCCGGTGGCGCGGCGGCTCTCCCACCAGCATCGGTGACTCAGGCCGCCGGCCGGCCCGGGGCGCCGACTGTGGCCCCGCAGTGAACAAACTTCTGTCAGACCCGGCCACACCTTCGGCACTCGCCGAAGGTGTCCGGCTGTGCGGCACAGTGGTGAGGGCGGGCCGCGGAGACGGCTTCCGGGAACAGGCGCCGCTCAGCGCATGAGTGCGCCGCGCAGTGTGAGGCCGTAGTTGACGCGGAGTCGCCGCATCTCCCAGAGGGCCACCGCGGTGACCGAGAGCGGGGCGCCGAGCATGAGCACGATCCGCACGGGCCCCGGCAGAGTCTCGTAGGCGCCGGTGAGAAGGTCGATGAACGCCATCTCCCATACGAGCGTCATCGTCAGCAGCGGCGGCACCGTCTCGTGGATGTCCGCGGTGCGGAAGACGTGCACGAGGGACATTCCGATGCCGTAGATGACGAACGGGAAGACCCAGAAGAGCGTGAACAGCGTGGCGACATACGTGATCACCGTCATCGGAGGGTTCGTCGCGAACCGGCCCTCGACGACTCCGGTGAGCACGAACGCGGGGAAGACGGCAACACCGGCGATGATCGCCAGGATCGAGCCGAAGGGCTTGGCCGCGCGGCGCAGCAACTCCCGACGGGCAGCCGGACGGGCCGAGGCGAGCAGCAGGCCGACGACCACCGGGAAGGTCACCGAGAGTACGAGGGTGCTGATCCAGGACTGATTGAAGCGGTCGTTGGCGATGTCCCCCGCCGACTGGGCGAGTTTGTAGGAGAGCGTCACCCACAAGACGGCGGCAAGACCGACGATGGTGCGGATCTTCTGGATACGGGCGACCACCGCGTCGTCGACCCGGCCCGGCCGTGACGGCTTGAAGACCCTGCGTCCGACCGCGATGGGGTTGACGGTGCGGAACAGTCTGCCGATCGGTCCCACGGGACGCATGGGTACGGGCCCCGGCTGCGGATATCCGGGGTACGGCGGGTGGGGATATGGCGGGTTGGGCGGGTAACCGCCCTGCGGCGGCACGGGGTTGTACGGGTTCGGGCCCTGAGGGGGAGGGGGCGCGTTGCGACCGTAAGGGTCATATGGTGGCTGCCCCTGCGGGTTCCATGCGTTCATTGCTTCGGTTCCCCCGATTGCGACTGGTGTGACGGACGCGCCGCGGCAGTCTATTGGTTGCACACGGGAAGATGATCTCCCCGCCAGGGGCGGGGCGGGGGCGGACCGGAGGTGTGACGACTGGCTTGTTGTCGTCCTTCCGCTGCTTCTACTTCTGCTTCTACTTGGCGGGTTCGGCGCGTTCGGCG
Source organism: Streptomyces sp. NPDC050704 (assembly GCF_040654355.1). NCBI lineage: Bacteria > Bacillati > Actinomycetota > Actinomycetes > Kitasatosporales > Streptomycetaceae > Streptomyces > Streptomyces sp. NPDC050704. The sequence goes on from NZ_JBFAHW010000083.1 coordinate 2,581, forward strand.
GCTTGCGCGGTCCACGTGATGTGCGGGGGCTCGACCCGTGCGCACAGGGGTCCGCCGCGCGGGTCCGTCAGGCCGAGGCGTCCGACCAGCAGGCCGTCGCGAGCGGCGGCGAGTACCTCGGCAGGCACGACGTCGAGCATGAGCTTGGCGCGGCGGAACATCGTGAAGACACCCGACTCGTCGACCGTGCCCCACGACAGGTAGATGAACCGGCGGCCCAGCCGGTCCTGCACGTAGGGGCCCTGCACCTCGGTGCCGGTCGGCGAGGCGGTCGCGGTGCACTCCAGGGTCCAGGTCGCGGACGGGGCGTCGCCGGGGTGCGGCTCCAGGAGTTCGGCCGGACGGTCACGGCGTTGGACGGCGACATGGACGTTGCCGTACGCGGGGGCGTTGCTGTCGGCGAGGGCCGGGCAGGTGAGACCGGGCAGGTCGACGGCTTCGATGCGGATACGCATACCGGCCATCATCCCGGCCCTCGTCCGCGTCCGATGCGGCGGGGTCCGCGGGCCCTGGTCGCCTGACGCTCGTACCGGCTCCGATTCCGTCGGGCGGGAGCCTGGGACGGACCCTCCCGGCGCCGCCCGCGCCCGCGTCCCGGGTGCGACTGTCAGCCGGCGAACGCCTCGGCCAGGCGGATGCTGTAGCCGTCTTCTTCCATCAGGACGACGGTGACGCCGAAGGGGGAGGGGTGGTCCAGTTCGAGCGGGGTGAAGGAGAAGTCGACGGCGGCCCGGATCGGCGGGACCAGCTCGCCGCCCGGCTGCGGCTCGGGAGCGGGAAGCCAGTGGGGTTCGACCGAGGCCGAGTCTTCGGGGGAGCGGGCCGGGGGCTGTTCGGTGTAGGGGAACCGGTGAAGGACATGGCCGTCCTGCGTGGCGTGCACCATGTTCAGGCAGGGCGCCGGGCCGACGACCGGCAACCGGCAGACGGTGGCGAGGTCCCGGGTCTCCCAGGCGAGGACGACTTCGTCCGCGCCGGCCGCCGCGGCGATGTTCGAGAGCGCGGCGATGCCGGTGAGCGCGTCCTCGCCGGCCTTGATGGGGCGTACCCAGACCAGTCCGACCAGCTCGCCGCGCACCAGCGGCATGATGACCGGGCGGGGCACCGCGCCCTCGGCCAGGTCTGTGGCGTATGCGTTCTTCATCGATCCGACCAGTGCGTCCCACACCTGCGTGTCCACGAACTTCCCCTCACCAACGGCACGTTCACGATCCGGCTGACCCTGTCATGGCAGCCGCTCCGCCGCCAACCGCTCCGCTGTCGGCGGCCGTGGCCGGCCCATCAGCCGCCGTGCCTTACGAGCGGCGGTGCCGCCGCGCTGGGGTACTCCTCAGACGCGCAGGCGAGCGGCCGGCAGGCGCGTGACAGCCACGAAGGTCGCGAAAGCGGCCAGACTCCCGCACGTGAGGCCGGCCCAGTCGGCCCAATGGGGATCGGCGGGAGCGGACAGAACGGCTTCGGCGAGCCTGTCCACGCACCACCCTGCCGACAGTCCGGCCACGAAGGCCGGCCAGCGATGCCGGACCCCGTTGATGACGTCGTCGAGCAGGGCGTGCACGATGCCGACGAACATCAGGACCACCACCAGGTCCCCCCAGCCGAGGGCGGCGGCACCGGCCCCCGCCGCCACGATGAAGAGCCAGACCCGCGCCAGGGGCCAGACCGGTGCGGCATGTCGCGGGGCGTGCCGCGGCAGCCAGAAGAACCGCCGCACGCTTCCTGTGAAACCGTGCTCTTCGTTGTCCGATGTCACATCGTCCCCCGACGCGTGAGGCGGACCGATTCGGCCGGCCCGCTGAGTAGTCCGCGCCTGCCGCTGGATTCGGCTCGCGTCAGGTGGACGTGCGGCAGGCGCCGAAGGTTGCAGTGGCCGGGGATTCCGCGGCAGGCCGTGGGAATCCGCCCGGGCAGGTGGCGCCGCCGCCCAGATGGTCCGGACAGGGTTCGGACGGGGCCCAGTGGATCCCGTACCGGGTCAGTGGGCGATGTTGTCGATCAGTTCGCGTGCGCCCTGGCGCAGCAGTGCGACGGCGACGGAGGTGCCGAGGGTGGCGGGGTCGAGGCGGCCGGCCCACTCGTGGGCGTTGAGCTGGGTCTTGCCGTCGGGGGTGAACACGCAGGCGCGCAGGGACAGTTCGCCGTTCCGCTCGGTCTTCGCGTAACCGGCGATGGGGCTGTTGCAGTGGCCCTGCAGGACGTGCAGGAACATGCGCTCGGCGGTGGCTTCACGGTAGGTGTCCGGGTCGCCGAGGTCGCTGACGATGTCGATGACCGCGGTGTCGTCCGCGCGGCACTGGAGGGCGAGGATGCCCGCGCCGATCGGCGGCATCATCGTGTCGGGGGAGAGGACCTCGGTGATCACGTCCGTACGGGCGATCCGCTCCAGGCCTGAGACGGCGAGCAGCAGCGCGTCCGCCTCGCCGGCCGCCAGCTTCGCCAGCCGCCGGTTGGCGTTGCCGCGGAACGGCACGCACTCCAGGTGCGAATGGGAGGCGGCCAGCTGCGCGACGCGGCGTACCGAGGAGGTCCCGATCCGCGTTCCGGCCGGCAGTTCGTCGAGCGTGAGCCCGCCGGGATGGATGAGCGCGTCGCGGATGTCGTCCCGCTTGAGGAACGCGGCGAACACCGTGCCCGCCGGGAGCGGCCGGTCGGCGGGCACGTCCTTGACGCAGTGCACCGCCAGGTCCGCCGCACCGGCCAGGAGCGCGGCGTCCACCTCTTTGGTGAACGCGCCCTTGCCCTCGACCAGGGCCAGGTCGCCCATCCACTTGTCGCCGGTCGTCTTCACGGGCACGACCTCGGTACGGATGGCAGGGTGGAGCGCGGCCAGTTCGGCGCGCACGCGCTCCACCTGGGCCAGGGCCATCGGCGAGTCGCGGGAGACGATACGGATCAGTTCAGGGACGGACATGCCGACCACGATAGACCGTCAGATCCACCCGCCGACGCCCAACCCGAACGCCCGTCTCCTCGGGATGGCAAGGAAATCGAGCACGTCTTGACCGGTTCGGGGCCTGTCTTCCGTCGGTCTGCGCGCCGCGGTGTCCGACGGCCGCACCGCACGACCACGGTCATTGCGCCGCGCGCCACGGCCCCGCCGCGTGGCACTCCGGGCCCCTGCCCCGACCGACGGGCACACCGCTCGCACCCCTCGTCGTGCGGATATTCGCGCTCACGTCCGCGTATCGACAAGATGGGGGTATGAGCGAGATCCGCACCCCCCGTCTTGTACTGCGCCGCTGGCTGGACGACGACCTGGTACCCCTGTCCGAGATCCACGCCGATGCGGAGGTGATGCGTTGGATCGGGGACGGCGAGCCGCGCTCCCTGGAGCAGACCGCCGAGGACATCGAGGCGTGGGAGGAGGAGTGGGACGAGGAGGGCTTCGGGCTCTTCGCCGTCGAGCTCCTCGCATCCGGGGAGCTGGCCGGTGCGGTCGGTCTGTACGTTCTGGATTCTCCGCCGAAGGTCGCGGGTCAGGTGGCGATCAGCTGGCGGCTCGGACGCATGTTCTGGGGGCAGGGATATGCGTCGGAGGCGGCCCAGGCCGCGCTCGAGTTCGCTTTGCAGGACCGCGGTCTGGACCGGGTCGTCGCCGTGAGCCGGGCGGGCGACACCGCGTCGGCGAACGTACTGGACAAGCTCGGTATGCATGAGGAGACCGCGACGCAGGACCCCGTTCACGGGCACGACCTGCGGATCTACGGGATCGACCTAACGGAGTTCGAGGGCTGACAATCACGTCAGGGGCTCTCGGCGGCGATCGTGGGCGCCGGATGCCCCTCGACCGCCGGCGACGACCGTCGAGTCACCGACCCTCTGCACAACAGGCACCAACTAGGTACCATCGCGGTATGCCATCCCTGAACGTGTCCTTCACCGACGAGGAGCTCGAAGGCGTGCGCGCGGCTGCCGCGGCCGAGGGCAAGAGCCTCAAGCAGTACCTGCACGACCTGGGCGTCCGCGAGATGTACCGTCAGCGGTTCGTCGCCGGAGCGAGCGCATGGGCCGACCGGCTGCGCACCGAGTTCGACGACGCCTTCCCCGACGAGCTGCCGCCCTCCGCGCGCGACGGGGCCGCGGCCGCCTGATGCCCAAGCTCTACATCGACGTCTCCTGGCTCCTGGACGTCCAGGAAGCCGCACTCGACCGTGAGGACATGTCGGTCGCGGACTACTCCGCGCTCGTGGCGGCCGTCGCCCGGCACCGGACCAAACTGCCGACCCTCGAAGCCTCCGACCCGGACACCGCGTGGCGTGCGGCCGCACTGATGCACACCATCGTGCGCCTGGAGCCGCTCCCGTACCGCAACAGCCTGTACGCCGCGTTCGTCGCCGCCCAGTACATGGACCAGTCCGGCGAAGGTATCGACCCGCCCTACGGAGCCCTGTCCGATCTCGTACGCAAGATCCGCGACACCCGCCTCGGCGTCGTCGTGGTGGCGGAGCAGCTCCGCTCCTGGAAGGTATGACGCCGCGACCGCTCACCGACAGCGACGCCGGGATCGCCCGGAGTACGCTGCTTCTCCGGGCGCCACAACCACATGCTGGATCTGGACCACACCGAACGACCGGTGTGCCGACCGCGATCGGACCGAACGGAGGCTCTGATGCGGATCGCTTCGATGCCGTACCTCGATGAACACGCGACGGACATCGCGGCGGGCGTCGACGACGTGTGGCGCAGTCTGGGCGAAACACTGGACCGGTCCTTCTCGCGTCCCGGCGCGGCCGGCTACGCGAGACTGGTCAGGGCCGCCGACCGCGCGGCGTCCGGGCCACGGCCGCTCGCCGAGGGCTCGACGTTTCCCGGGTTCCGAGTGGTGTCCGCGATCCCGGGACGGGAACTGGTCCTGGAGGGGCGCCACCACTTCTCGTCCTACGCCCTCATCTTCCGCCTCGAACCCGTCGACCCCGGCCGGTCACGGCTGCGCGCCGAAAGCCGAGCGGCCTTTCCCGGCCTGGCCGGCAGCCTCTACCGACGGCTCATCATGGGGACGGGCGGGCACGTGAAGGGCATGCGGCGCCTGCTCGCGGCGGTTCGCCGTCGCGCCGAGTAGGACGTACGCGCGGCGTCAGAACTCCTCGTGCACCTCGGGGTCCCCGCCGATCCGCCGGCCAGGGCGCTCGCCGACGTCCTGGTGTCCCAAGTGGGGGCGCCGGCGGGGCTGTTCCGGGACCCCGCGGTGGGCCCGCTGGTGGCCGACCTCGTCGCGGCGGCGCAGGCCGATCCCGACATCAGGCAGGCCGTCGACGAGCACTGGATCAGACCGCGCCGGGACATCGCCGCCCACCTCCTGCACGAGGCGGTCGGGCGCGGTGAGCCGGCCCCCGGCACGGACGTGCCCGTCGCGGTCGACCAGCTCTTCGCGCCCGTCCACCACCGGCTGTTGCTCGGCCACGAGCCGCTCCACGAGGAACTGGCGACCGTGCTGGTCGGCCAACTGCCGGCTGGACTGAGGCCGGGCCGCCACCGGTGACGGACCTGCCACCCCGTGACCGGGTCAGCGGGGCAGGTCGGCGTGCCGCTCCAGGTACGAGGTGACGTCGGCCGGGTCCTCCAGCGGCAGGGGATAGATCAACAGGCGGTCGACTCCGAGCCCGGCGTACTCGCGGGCGGCTTCGGGGGACACCTGCCCGGGGAACGGCATGAAGGTGATGGTCAACCGGCCCAGGCGGGCCGGGCGTTCGACTTCGGTGGCGGCGCGCTCCAGGCCGGCCAGATGCGCGGCGAGGTCCTGCGGGGAGCCGCCGTTGCCGATCCAGCCGTGGCCGCGGGCGACCGCGCGGCGGAAGGCGGCGGGACTGTGGCCGCCGACCATGATGCGCGGCCCTCCGTCCCGGACCGGCCGGGGGTGCGCATCCACGTTCTCGAACGAGACGAACCGGCCGTGGTGGGAGGGGGCGGGGTCGTTCCAGAGGGCGGTCATCGCGTCGAGGTACTCGTCGGTGCGGCGACCGCGCTCGGCCATGGGCAACCCCACCGCGGTCATCTCCGGTTCGAGATAGCCGGCGCCGACACCGAGGATCACGCGGCCGCCGCTGAGGACGTCGAGACTGGCGACCTGCTTGGCGAGTACCAGGGGGTTGCGCTGGGGCAGGATGACGATTCCGGTGCCCAGTTCGAGCCGTCGGGTCAGAGCGGCGACGTATGCCAGGTGCACCAGCGGGTCCAGGATGGGATCCGTCGGCTCCATCGGTGAGTCCGGTACGCGGGGGCTGGGCAGTACGACATGGTCGCCCGCCCACCAGGAGGTGTAGCCGAGTTCCTCCGCGCGCACCGCCAACTTGGCCGTCGTGTCGGGGTGCAGCGTCGCCTTGGCGCTCAACCCGTTGACTCCCAGTTCCATCAGGGACCTCCCGCTCGGCTCCGGGGACCGATGCTGGCGCGTAAGGCTGGGTGGTGTCCAAGACCTGTCGTCATAACTTCCGGCTATGGACGGGCGGGGCCGGGAAGCGCGGCTCTCGGGCCGCTCCGGCGGACGTACACTCGCCACATGGGTCGCACACATGCCGAGAGGGAGAGCCTGCAACGGGCTGCCCGTCGGCTGTGCCCGGTCGCCGCAGGATCGGTGACCGTCGGCCCGGCGACCGCAGCTGATATCGAAGCGCCCGAGACCGGCCGTAACGCGCTGCACGGCCACGGCTAGCGATTCTCCGCGCCCTCCCGAGCTGGGCCACGGCCCCGCCCGGCCCGCTGCACCTTCCACCACACCGCAGAACCTCCGCCGCCGTCCGAGCCGTCACCTCGGGCTCTGACCAGGCGCGTCCGCGGCATCTGCTCACCCGCTCAACGGCACCACCGCAGCGTCCGGCGCACCGCCGGGGCTGCCGCCCGGCGACGGCCGCACGACGGCCGAGCCACCTTCGAAGGGATCACTGTGAAGCTGAGCGAGTTGCTGGCCGGGCAGGAACACGACGTTCTGCAGGGCGACCCGGCGAGGACGGAGATCACCGCGGGAACGGCCTTCGACGCCGACCGGGTGACACCGGGTTCGCTGTTCATCGCCGTGCCCGGCCACCGGGAAGGCGGCCCCGGCTCGGTGGCACCGGCCCTCGCACGCGGCGCGGCGGCGGTACTCGTCGACGCGGCGGCGCCGGAACCCGCGGCGTCGGTATGGGCGTCGGCCCCGCAGGTGTGTGTCGTACGGGTGCCGGAGACCCGGACGGCGGCCGCGGTCGTCGCTTCTCGCTACTTCGGTGAGCCGGGCCGGCAGATGGACATGGTGGCGATCACCGGCACCAACGGCAAGACGTCCGTGTCGTACATGGTCGAGTCGGTACTGCGGATCTCCGAGGGCGCGAAGGTCGGGGTCATCGGGACGGCGGGCAGCCGCATCGGCGACGAGCTGATCCCGATGCCGCGGTCCGTGCTGACCACGCCGGAGTCGCCGGACCTGCAGTATCTGCTGGGGTGCATGCGCGACCGCGGAGTCGGCAGCACGGTGCTCGAAGCCACGTCCATGGCCCTGCTGACCCACCGGGTGGACCGCACGTTCATCGACGTCGGCGTCTTCACCAACCTGACGCAGGACCACCTGGACGACCACGGAACGATGGCCAACTACCGGGACGCCAAGCTCCGCCTGTTCCAGGGCTTGTGCGAGCGCGCGGTGGTCAACGCCGACGACCCGGTGGGCGCCGGGATCCAGGCGATGATGCCGGGCGCGGTGACCACGTACGCCCTGGAGGCCGAGGCGGACTACCGGGCCACCGACATCTCCGTGGACGCCTTCGGCACGCGTTTCATCCTGCACCACGACGGCCGCAAGTATCCGGCGGCGATCCCCGTCCCGGGCCACTTCTCGGTGGCCAACGCGCTGGCCACCGTGGCGGCCTGCCACCTTCTGGGCCACGACCTGGGCGGGCTGGTCGCCGCCCTTGAGCGGATGCCCGCGATCCCGGGCCGGTTCGAACGCGTCCATACGCCGCGCGGCACCTCGGTGATCGTGGACTACGCCCACTCACCGGACTCCCTGAACAAGGTGCTCACCACCATCCGCGGTTTCGCACGCGGCCAGATCATCACCGTCTTCGGCTGCGGCGGGGACCGGGACACCACCAAGCGGGCGGACATGGGCAGGATCGCCGGAACCCACTCCGACCTGTGCGTCCTTACGTCGGACAACCCCCGCAACGAGGACCCCCAGGCGATCCTGGACCAGATCGCCCCCGGCATCGTGGAGACCGGCACGCCGTTCGAACAGTTCACCGACCGCCGCCGGGCCATCGCCTTCGCACTCTCCGCCGCAGGACCGGACGACATCATCCTGATCGCGGGCAAGGGCAGCGAGCCCCACCAGATCGTCGGCGAACAACTGCTCCCCTTCAGCGACATGGCGACCGTGCTCGAACTCACCAGGGGATAGCACCCCGCCTGGGCAAACCGCTGTCCGAGCTCTCCTCTAAGCTCCGCGCATGAACGAGGCGGACTCCGGCAGACGGGTCATCGACGGACGGTTCAGGCTGGAGTCCCGGCTCGGCGGCGGCGGGATGGGTACGGTCTGGCGGGCCACGGACCTGGCGCTGCACCGGAACGTGGCCGTCAAGGAGGTGCGGCCGCCCGACCCGGCACTCGCCGAATACGACCCGGACGGCGCGCGGATGCTGCGGGAACGGGTGCTCCGCGAGGCCAGGGCACTGGCGAGGATCGATCACCCGAACGTCGTGACGATCCATCACATCGTCGACGCGGGCGAGGGCACCTATCCGTGGATCGTCATGGAACTGGTCAGCGGCGGCTCACTGGCCGACCGGCTGGACCGAGGACCGACGGACCCGGTCGAGACGGCACGCATCGGGCGCGACGTGCTGGCCGGGCTGCGCGCCGCGCACGACGTGGGCATCCAGCACCGGGACGTCAAACCCGCCAACGTGCTGCTGCGCCTCGACGGCCGCCCCGTGCTCACGGACTTCGGGATCGCGGCGATCCGCGAATCGACGGCCCTCACCGTCACCGGATCGATCATCGGTACGCCCGACTACATGGCACCGGAGCGCATCTCCGGCCATGACGACGGGCCGGCAGCGGACCTGTGGTCGCTGGCGATGATGCTGTACGCCGCAGTCGAGGGCCACCATCCGCTGCGTCGTGGCTCGACGCTGGCTACACTCGCGGCCGTCCTCAACGACGAGGTCCCGCCGCCGGTGCAGGCCGGGCCTCTGACGGACGTGCTGATGCGCGTACTGGTGCGGGATCCGTCGGCGCGGCCGGATGCCGAGAGCGTGGACCGGATGCTCGCGGCGGTGGCCGAAGGCCGTGCGGAACCCCCGTCCTGGCCGACGCCTCCGTCGGATGCCGGGACCGGGACCTCCTCCGTGCCCGCGCCCGGCCCGATCGGATTCGGTCCGCCGACGGGGTATCCGACACCGCAGGACGCCGTCCCCCGGCCGCCCGCCGCGCCCATGCCGTATTCGTATCCGTCGGGTCCGCCCGGTGCGCCGGCGCCCGTAGGCCCGGCCCGGCGAAGCCGCTGGGCCGCGGTCGTCCTGTCCGCCGCTGGAACCGTGCTCGCCGGCGTTCTGGTGTGGTCGCTCCTGCCGGACGCCGAGCAGTCCGGATCCTCGGCCGCCCCGGATTCGGCGAACGGGACGAGTGCGAGACCGTCGACCAGCGGTGACCCAACGCCGAGCAGCACCTCTCGGCCGAGCAACTCTTCCACGCCCACCTCCGGCCCTACCGAACCGGGGAGAACCACCGATCTGCTGACGCCGGACGGCATCCGCACCGCGATCAAGGCGTTCAAGGCGGAGACGGGCAGCGACCGGTTCGGCAGCTTCTCGGTGTACCCCGAGCACGTCTCCGCCTACGTGATGGTCAAGGGCAGCCGGACCAGGTACGACACCTACACGTACCGCGTCGAACGGGGTGTGGAGAAAGGCATCATCAAAGGCACGTTGGCCGGCGGCCGACAACCGGTGAGCCTGGACGGCTTCGACTGGGACGCGGTTCCCGCGCTGTTGGCGGAGGCCGGGAAGAGGCTGAACGTCGACGATGTCACAAGCCGGTACCTGCTGGTCGAGCAGCCGAACGACGTGTTCGACACCCCCGCCGGCATGGCCGTGTACCTCAGCAACGAATACAGCGAGAGCGGCTATCTGACGGCCGACACCCGTGGCAAGGTGACCAAGGTGATGCCCGCCGACGGATGATCCCGTGGCCGTCCCCGGCCTGGAACCCACCCAGGGGTGAGACCCGGCGGGGACACCTCCGGCTGAGGTGCCCCCGCCCGTCGGGGCTGAACTGTCCTGGGCTGCCTCGTGTCCGTGACCGCCCAACGCCGAGCGTCAGTCGTGCAGCCGGGTCCGCAGCAGCTTCTTGCCCAGTTCGGCGCCCTTGCGGCTGTCGGCCTGCGCCTTGCGGAACAGCTCCACTACCTCGGTGTCCTTGGTGCGTTCCGCGTCCTGGATGTAGTTCTCCAGGCGAAGTGCGTTGTTGAGGCACGCCTCGACGTACCAGATCAGGTTGTAGTCCTTGTCCCGCGTGCCAGTGACGTCACCGGTTTCGGTGCTGCTCGCCATGCTGGATCTCCTCCGTGTCGTTGATCGGGCGTCCCTCCCGGGGACAGGAGGGTGTTGCCTGCCGCGGCCTGCACGTGGTGAACCTTCGAAGCGGCTGACGAGTACCCGAGGAGTCCTGCCGTACGCCTCCGTGCGGCCTCCGAGAAGGGGACGGGAGGCAGTGGTCGGACCGGCGGGCGCTCGCGTGGGCCGTAGGGTCGGCGGCGGACGTCACCCCGACGCGGGCGAGACCACCAACAGCTCCGTATTGCGGTCCCCGGCGCCGCCCGCCCAGCCCTCGTGGACCCCCGCCGTCATGCCCTCGGCCAGGCCGGGAGCGTTGTACGCCAACTCCCTGTACAGGGAGGCAAGACCCACCGCCGACAGATCGGCGAAGTCCGGCTCGGTCCGGTGCGGTGCGGCGGATTCGATGAGGGTGGTGAACAGGGACAGTGTCCCGTCCCCGTTGTCGGCCAGTTCGATCAGGCGAGCGTGGTGCGGATAGTCCAGGTGGGAGGCGGTGTTGACCTCCCAGAACGAGCGGGCGGGCGTCGCGTGCGCATGCGGTGTGATCCGGTTGACGTGGCTGTGGCCGTTGATCCAGGCCACCACGTTCGGGTACCGGCCGAGCAGGGCGAGGACCTCCGCGCCGTCGTGACGCGGCTCCTCCGTGCGGGCCGCGTCGGGACGGCGGGTCATGCCTGCACTGTGGTGATGGCTGAAGACCAGGATGTGAGCGTCGTCGGCCCCGGGATTGCGTACCAGACGGCTGTCGGCGTCGTAGGACCGGGAGCTGTGCGCGGCCAGGGTCCGTTCCAGCCAACGGAGTTGACCGGTGCCGAGCGAACCCTCGTAGTGGCCGCTGCGGTACGTCGTGTCGATGCTGATACCGATGACGTTCTCGGCGATCCGGAAGGCGTAGTACATCCGGTCGCCGTCCAGGTTGTCCTCCGCGTAGCCGTGGCCGACCGGACCGGCACCGGCATGGGCGGGGTCGAGATGCGCGGCCAGATAGTCGTGCGGGGTGTACAGCCGGCGCCGCTCGTCGGCCGTCACGGTCCGCGCCGAGGCCGCGTGCCTGCCCAGGATCGCCCTGAGCACCTCGCTCTTCGGGTCGTCGCCCGTCTGCAGCGCTTTCCCGTAGGCGGCCGCGTCCGAATCCGGCACCGACAGCAGCTTGCGGGAGCCGACGGCGAACTCGTTCAGCAGGGGCGACAGACAACCGCCGGGCAGATCGTCGTGGTTGCCGACCGTGGAGTACCAGGGAACGCGGAGCCCCGGGCTGGTCACGGGTCGCGTCACCGCGTCGAGGAAGCCGGGTATCCGCGGCAGGCCGCGCCGCTTGTCGACGTCGCGCAGGGCCGCGTCGTCCGGGTGCCAGTAGAGCGGCAGGCCGGAGCTCTGAACGCCTTCGTAGGCCGTCGAGTCACCGGTGTTGGGCGTGATCCGGCCACCGCTCATCAGCGTCAGGAACCACTCCAGCTCGATCATCGAGTTGTTGTCGACGTTGTCGCCCGTCGTCATCACGAAGGCCGGCGCGAGGCCGGTGTACGGGCCCTTGCCGAGCGCGTTCACCTGCTCCACGAGTGCGACCGCACCCGCCACCGTCAGCGCCTCCTGCGCCCGCCACGAGGTGAGCGTGCGGGCGCGCAGGAACTCCGTACGCAGCGGGTTCTGCACATCGGTGAGATGAAGGTCGGTGAACTGCACGAAGCACGCGAGCGCGGTACGCCGGTCCTCGCGGCCGCTGCCGGCAGCGGCGAGTTCTCCCCGTACGGCCAGGGGCCAGCCGGGTCCGGAGACCAGCCGCCGGAAGCGGTCGGCGGGTCCGCCGCCGAGGACGGCTGTCGTCTCCAGCGTGGTCGCCGCATACGGCGCCGACCGGCGGACGGTGCGGGCCGGATGTCCGGCGGTGGCCCGCACCGCCTGCTGTACCGGGGGTAGCCGCCGCTGCCGGGGCACGAGAGCTGCCGCCGTTCCGGCCGCTCCCGCCACGGCGGCGCCGGAAGCGAGCAGAAAACGACGGCGGTTGATCGGGGATGCGGGATCGGTGCCGATCATGGGGCGGCCCTCCGGTGCCTCCGAGTGATTCACTGAGTGGAATCACTCAGTCAGATCCCAGGGGCACCGGCGTGGCGCCGCCGTGAACGCCACCGGAACTTCGCCGCCCGCCGGTGGGCCGAGTTGCGGGGAGTTCGGTGATCGGCGTCACCGATGGAGATCAAGTACGGGACGCCCGTACGCTCCGGTCAGGAGGCACACATGAACCCACCGAGCAACAGTTCGCCCGCCGTCCCGGTGCTTCGCCGCTCACCGGAACCCGCCGACAGCGTCGTCTGGGAGCCCAGCGAGCGCTGGGTGCGCGGGAGGAAGGGCGAGGTCACCGTCGTCGACAGCCGACGGCCGATCCTGGTCTGGGAACCGGGCCGTCCGGTGCCGCTGTACGCGTTCCCGCACGACGACGTCCGGACCGACCTGCTGCGAAAGGCCGAGCGGCCCGCCACCCGGCGGCACGCCGGCGCGACACTCTTCTACGACCTCGAAGTCGACGGTGAGACCATCCACAGCGCGGCATGGACCTACCCCGGTGAGGAGTTGGCAGGCCACATCTCCTTCGAGTGGTTCGGGCGGGACGTGCTCGACCACTGGTACGAAGAGGAAGAGGAGATCTTCGTGCATCCGCGCGACCCCCACAAGCGGGTCGACGCCGTGCCCAGCACCCGGCACGTCCAGGTCCGCATCGACGGCAGCCTCGTCGCGGACACCCACAGGCCGATACTCCTCTTCGAGACCCACCTCCCGGTCCGGTACTACATCCCGCGCGAAGACGTCCGCCTCGACCTGCTCACTCCCGCGGATCACGAGACCCGCTGCCCCTACAAGGGCGTGGCCACCGAATACTGGTCGTGGGAGGGCAACGATCCGCTGACGAACATCGTGTGGAGCTACCCCGACCCACTGCCCGCCGTCAGCAACATCAAGAACCTGGTGGCCTTCTACAACGAAGCCGTCGACCTCATCGTCGACGGAGAGCACCTGGAGCGTCCGGTCACCGAATTCATCAAGCCGCCTAAACAGTGAGCGCCGGCCGTGGCCGGTGACTGGCGGGTGGATCGGATCGGGAGTGCTCTGAGGGGCATTGCCCCGGCCGGGGGAGGGCAGCCGGCAGTTGTCGAAGTTCACGCACCGGCGGCACGGCGGCGGACCGTGACACCGCCGTGTATCGCTACCGGCGGCGCAGGAGCCGGCGCGCGCTGAGCGCCAGGCTGACGTCCACCAGGTCGGTCGGGCGGGCCAGGGACCGGCCCGTGAGCTGTTCGCATCGGCGCAGGCGGTTGAGGACCGTGTTGCGATGACAGTAGAGGCGTTCGGACGCGCGCTGTGCGGAGCCGTCGCACTCCAGCCAGACGGCCAAGGTGTCGAGGAGCACGTCTCGGTCGGACGGCTCCAGATCGAGCAGGGGTCCGAGCACCTGATCCGCGAGGGAGTTCCCCAACTCCGGCGCGGTGACCAGCAGTGCGGAGGCCAGGTGATCCCGGAGTGCCACGGTGCCACCGGTGTCCGGACAGATGCGCAGGGCCATCTCCGCCTGCCGCCGGGCTTCGCCCACGGCTGCCAGGCCCTCGACGGTCGTACTGATCCCGACCCGTCTGCCGGGCTGCCCGCCGAACTCCTCGGCAAGGCGCTCGGGGCCCGTGTCTCCCACCGCGACGATCGCGTACTCCACGGCATCGCCCCGGTGCCACAGGAGTCGCATGCCGAGCGATGCGGGCGCCGGGGCGGCGCGGCTGTGGGCGAGCGCAGTGCCCGCGGTGACGCCGACAACGGCGTAGTGGTCCTGCTGGGGAAGGGACAGGGCGGCGGCGACCTCGGGCAGTTCGGCGATGCGGGTGGTGCCCGCGAGGAGGGCGGCCGTCATGAGGCGGAGGCGGTTCTCGCGGCGCCAGGCCTCCCGGCGCCGCATCTCCCGGTAGGTGTCGGCCGCGATGGCACAGTGCTCGTCGACGAAGGCCCAGACATCGCCGGCCACATGGACCAGCAGGCGTACGTCCTCGGGAGCGCGGCGCGCGGTCGCGGCGAGGAGGCCCTGCCACACCAGGGATCCACCGAGCCGGAAGGCGTGCAGCAGAGCTTCCAGCGGCCGGCCGCGCTCGGCCCACGCGGCGGCGATGTTCCGTGAGCAGTGCCGGGCCGTGTCCCGGGTCGTCCTCGAACCGAGCAGCGAACCGACGCTGTGTTCCAGCGACCGGTACGCCTCTTGCCGGGAGGCCTCGGCGTCTTCCCTGAGGAGAGCGCGGTACGTCGGTTCCTCTTCGCGCAGAGCGGCCATCAACCGGTCTGTCAACGCGGAGAGGTCACCCAGCAGCTCGCGCGCGGCTCGATGAAGCACGTCGAGCGCCTCGGCGTCGACCAGCGAGCGCCTGCGCCCGGCGCGCGAGGACGGGACCGAGGGCTGCTGGGGAAGCGCCCGCATCTGGTGTCGTACGGCGTTGTGCATTGCGGTCCTCCGCCGAATACGGCTCGCTCCGGTGCGGAGCGTGGCCGCGGCTCCGCACCCTTGTGGGATCGAAGAATGGCATACCGTCCAGTCGGTACCTAGGGGTGTGCAGCAGTTTCTTCCGGGCGTGGGTCACGAGGCGGGAAGTGGGGCGGGAAGTGGGGCGGCTCGCGCCGCGCGGGGCGGACGGGCAGGAAGGCGCTGAGGTTGCCTCACCTTTCCGTCGGTGCACGGATGTTGCGGTGTCCTGGAATGGTGACAACGGTGTCAGAGGTCGAGGACATCGCTTTCCCGAGGCCTCTGGGGTGACGCATGGTGATGGCACAGCAGATTGCTGGCTGGGCCGAGAACACAGGATCGGCCCGTGTGAGAAAGGACCGCATCACCCATGATCTCCACCCGCCGTACCAAGTCCGTCGTGATCGCCGCCGCCTTAGCCGCAGGCACTGTGCTGCTGACGGCGTGCCAGAACGACTCCGCGGAGGGCGCGGGCAAGTCCGTCGACAACGCCGCCGGTGCCGCGGCCTCGGCGCAGGCGGTCTCGAAGGCCAAGGGAGTCAGCGGGACTTTCACCGGTGGCGTGGTGGAGTACCTGGCTCCGGGCAAGTACATCGTCAACACCATCGAGAAGGACCAGCAGTTCTTCGTCGCCGAGGACACGAAGGTGTTCGGGGCGGGCGTCATCTGCGGCGACTACCCGACGGCTGACACCGCCTGTACGACCGATGAGCTGGAGAAGGTCCTGAAGGGTGGGTCGGTGTCGGCGGACGTGGTGATGAAGGACGGCATCGCCACGAAGATCACCGAGACGGCCGCGCCGGACGAGGGCCCCGCCGTCGACGACAGTGCCGACAACTCCACGCCCGCGCCCGGCAACTCCACTCCCGAGGGCGAGGACAGGTCCGGCGAGGGCACGATCGAGGGCATCAACCAGGGCAAGGGCGTCAACGGCACATGGTTCGGAACGGTGTCCTACCTGGCGCCGGGCAAGTACACGGTGTCCGACATGAAGGGCACCCAGCAGCAGTTCTTCATCGCCGAGGACACGAAGATCTGGGGAACGGGCGACATCTGCGGTGACGAGGACGGGCAGGCCGCCACCGAGTGCACCGAAGCCGATCTCGAGAAGGCCGCCCAGGGCGCCGGCGTCTCCGCCGAGGTGAAGATCAGCAACGGCACCGCCACCACCATCACCGACGATCACTGATTCCTCACTCCGCCCCACCTGCCCGCCCCGGTGGGAGCCGGACCCGCTATCCGCCGGCCGAGACAGCCCTCGGCCGGCGCGACTCGCGGATGATCGCTGGAATCCGCCCTTGGTTCTGCAGGTCTCGGCTGTTACCGGGATGGCCGCCCCAGCAGGGGGACAAGCCTGGGAGTCGGGACTGCGCGAAAAGGCAAGGGAGTCGGGGCGCCGGATGCCTTGCTGACCGGAACAGACCCGCACGACGAACCGATCGCTGAACCACCACCCGCGCGGCCCGTCCACCGGCGTCTCAGGACGATTCGCGTACCACGAGTTCGGTGGGAAGAACGACGTGCCGACGCGGCTCGTCGGGGTCGTCGATCTCCTCCAGGAGGATCTGGGCGATCGTGCTGCCGATCTCCTCGACGGGCTGACGCACGCTCGTGAGGGGCGGGTTGCTGTGCCGGGCGATGATGGAGTCGTCGAATCCGATCACTGCCACGTCGTCGGGGATGCGGCGCCGCTGCCTGCGCAACTCCGCCAGCGCCCCTACCGCCATGACGTCCGAGGCGACGAACACGGCGTCGAGATCGGGGACTTGTTCAAGGAGTGAACGCATCGCGGCCTCGCCGCCCTCCTCGGTGAAGTCGGCCGAGGCCACGAAACGGTCCGATGCGTCGCGGCCCGCCTTCTCCAAGGCCTCACGCCAGCCCTGGAGCCGACTGCGCGCCACGTCCATGTCGAGGGGCCCGCTGATCGTGGCGATGGTCCGCCGTCCTCGCGCGAGCAGGTGGTCGACGGCCGCCGCGGCCCCGCCCGCGTTGTCGGAGTGCACGTGGCTGAGCGACTCGTCACGGGAGCGGCGGCCGGCGAGCACCGTGGGCAGCCCCATGTCCTCCAGCAGCCCCGGCAGCGGGTCGTGTTCGTGCACCGAGACCAGGAGAACTCCGTCGACACGGCGCTCCGCCACCGACTCGGTGAGCTGGTCCCGCTCGGCCTGGTCGCGTACGAGTACCAGCTGGAGCTGCGTCCGTGTCTCCGCGAGGGCGGTGCTGACGCCGCGGATGACCGCCGAGAAGTAGGGCTCCGAGCCCAGCCTGCTCTCCGACTCGGGGATCACTAGGGCCACGGAGTTCGTCCTGCTCGTCACCAGCCCCCGGGCGACCGAGTTCGGTACGTAGTTCAGCTCGGCGATGGCGGCGAGCACGGCGGCCCTGGCCTTGTCGCTGACGAGCTCCGAGCCGTTGATGACTCGTGAAACCGTGGTGCGTCCGACGCCGGCACGCGCGGCCACGGTCTTGATGGTCGGGCGTTGCCTGCCCCCCATGACGACTCCCTTGATCCGCGCTGCTCGGACGGGCTTTCACCTGCGCATTGTGCCAGACCGAGGCAGAGCGTCCGCAGGGTCCGGGCAAGGGGGCAGGACACCTTCCCGCAACGAAGTGGATTCAACTTCTTGACAGACCCCTTTCACGGCGGCCAGGCTTCGAGCTTCTGAGTGGGCACGTTCCCATTGCCGTTTGGGAACGTACCCACCAGACAAATCGTGCCTACGGAGCGGACCGTGGGGCTCGAACTCCGGTGCGTCAGCGCCGCCGCTAGGAGGACGAAGTGGACAAGTTCCGAAGGAAGTTGCGTACGAGGCTGGTGGCCGCCGTATCGGCTGTGTCGGCTCTCGGTCTGGTCGCGGGCTGCGGGGGCAGCAGTGACGGGGGGACCGGCGGTGGGAAGAAGGACGGCAAGGTCACCATCACCATGGGGCTGTTCGGCGTCATGGGCTTCAAGGAGACCGATCTGCTCGACAGGTACATGAAGGAAAACCCGAACGTCACCATCAAGGCGGACGTCGCGGGCGACGAGCAGACCTACTACACCGCCCTGCAGACCCACTTGGCCGCCGGCAGCGGGCTGAAGGACATCCAGGGCATAGAGATTGGTCGGGCCAAGGAACTGTCCGACACCCAGAAGGACAAGTTCGTCGGTATGGCCGGCATGACCGGGACGGACCACTTCCTTCCCTGGAAGCAGAGCCAGGTCACCACCTCGGACAAGAAGGTCATCGGCCTCGGCACCGACATCGGCCCGATGGCGGTCTGCTACCGCAAGGACCTCTTCGAGCAGGCCGGCCTGCCCACCGACCGCGACGAGGTCGCCAAGCTGTGGGAGGGCGACTGGTCGAAGTACGTCGACGCGGGCAAGCGGTTCAAGAAGAACTCGAAGGACGACAAGGTCGCCTTCATGGACAGCTCCAGCGGGCTGTTCAACGCCATGATCTACGGCGCCCCCCAGCAGTTCTACGACAAGAAGGGTGAGCTGATCTACGCCACCAACCCTGTCGTGAAGGACGCGTGGAAGCTGGCCTCCGAGGCGGCCACGTCCGATCTGACCGCGAAGCTCCGCCAGTTCCAGCCCGGTTGGGACCCCGGTCTGGCCAACAGCACCTTCGCCAGCACCGTCTGCCCGGCGTGGATGCTCGCGCACATCAGCGAGAAGGCGGGCCCGAAGAACAAGGGCAAGTGGGACGTCGCCAAGGCACCCAAGGGTGCCAACTGGGGCGGAGCGTTCCTCGGCGTGATGGAGCAGAGCCCCGTCAAGAAGGAGGCGCAGGAGCTCGTGGCCTGGCTCACCGCCCCTGAGCAGCAGGCCTACATCTTCAACAAGCTCGGCAACCTCCCCTCGTCGCAGACCGCGTTGGAGATGCCCGAAGTGGTCAACGCCAAGTCGGACTACTTCAGCGGCGCGCCCATCGGGCAGATCTTCGGCGCCGCGGCCCAGGAGATCCCCGACGAGCAGGTGCTCGGCCGCAAGGACGGCACCATCAAGGACATCTTCTCGCAGGGCCTGACCTTGATCGAGGCGCAGAACAAGAGCCCGAACGAGGCATGGGAGACCAGCGACAAGCGCATCGAGAAGGCTGCCGGGTGACCTCGGGTCCCGTCGTCCAGCTCCGTTGAGGCCTGTGTCGAAAGTGGCGCCTGCCGGGCGAAAACCCAAGTGCGTCCATGCCCTTCGGGCGGACGACGCCTTCCACCCGGCAGTCCCCGGCCTTCGGCCGGGGGACCCCCAGAGCACGCTCCCGCACGCTCGAACCCGAGCTCGCGCGGGGCCCTCTCGCCGCCGCCCGGCCCACCCCTTCGGGCGGACGACGCCACCTCCGACACAGGCCCCACCCAGTCGCCCGGCGCCCCACGCACGGCCCGTATGTATGGGCCGCCGGGCCCCTGCTCGCCTCCCGCAGAACCTGTTTCTGAACCCCTGCCTGCGCAACGCCGCACGCCGCGAGGGCACGCACCGGCTGTGTCCGACGGCCGCCGCGGTCGCTGCGCGGACGACGGGGGTTCAGAAACAGGCTCTCACCCTCCAGGAAGGACGCCTTCCGGTGGCCATCTCCACCTCGACACCCTCAGACGGCGCGCCCGGCACCGCCCCGCCGGCCGGGACCGGCAGCGGCGCGGAGCGTCAGCGGCGCCGCACACTGCTGCACCGCCTCGACGTCCGGGGCGCGCCGTACGCCTTCGTCGCCCCGTTCTTCGTCGTCTTCGCCGCCTTCAGCTTCTACCCGCTCATCTACACCTCGTGGATCTCCCTGCACCGCGTCGAACTGTCGACCCTGAACCTCATGGAGTGGGTGGGTTTCGACAACTACACGGCGCTGTGGGAGGACGAACGCTTCTGGAACGCGCTGCTCAACACCTTCACCATCGGTGTCCTGTCGACCGTGCCGCAGCTGTTGATGGCACTGGGACTGGCGCACCTGCTCAACTACCGGCTGCGCGGCTCGACGTTCTTCCGTGTCGCCGCCCTGACGCCGTACGCCACGTCGGTGGGTGCCGCGGCCCTGGTGTTCACGATGCTCTTCGAACGCGACTTCGGCATGATCAACTGGATGCTGAGCCTGTTCGGTGTCGACAACATCGACTGGGAGAACAACAAGTGGGCCGCGCAGGCGGCGATTTCCTCGATCGTCATCTGGCGCTGGACCGGGTACAACGCCCTGCTCTACCTCGCCGCGATGCAGGCGATCCCGCGCGACCGGTACG
Source organism: Streptomyces sp. NPDC050704 (assembly GCF_040654355.1). Lineage (NCBI taxonomy): Bacteria > Bacillati > Actinomycetota > Actinomycetes > Kitasatosporales > Streptomycetaceae > Streptomyces > Streptomyces sp. NPDC050704. Next base: position 22,804 of record NZ_JBFAHW010000083.1, read on the forward strand.
AGGCCGCGGCCATCGACGGCGCCTCGCGGTGGCAGCAGTTCCTGAAGGTCACCGTCCCTGGCATCCGCTCCACCATCGTGTTCACCATCGTCCTGTCCACGATCGGCGCCACCCAGCTCTTCGGTGAGCCCCTGATCTTCGGCCAGGGTCCGAACGGCATCACCGGGGGAGCGGACAACCAGTACCAGACGCTGGGTCTGCTGCTGTACGAGGAGGGCTGGAAGAACTATCAGATGGGCCGGGCCGCCACGGTCGCCTGGGCGATGTTCCTGGTGCTCATTCTCGTGTTCGTCGTCCAACGAATCGTCAAGCGCGTCCTGGCGCGCAGGGCCTGACCGGGAGATTTCCATGACCACAGACAGCATCCCGGTCCAGACGACGGACGCGCGCCCGGGGACCGAGCGGAAGGCCCGCAAGTCCGCCCCGCCCGCCGGACGGCGCCGGCAACTGTTCCGGCATCCGGGCGCCGGACGCCAGCACCACGCGGGTCCCGTCGCCTACATCCTCCTGGGAATCGCGGCCCTGTTCTCGCTCTTCCCGCTCTACTGGACGATGGTGGCGGCATCGACCGACAACACGCGTGTCACCCAGACGCCTCCGCCGTTCCTGCCCGGACCTCACCTGCTGGAGAACCTCGGCAAGGCCTGGCAGGACGCCGCGCTGGGCAAGGCCATGCTCAACAGCCTGATCGTGGCGGGTGTGATCGCTCTGTCCACGGTGCTGTTCGCCACGCTGGCCGGCTTCGCGTTCGCCAAACTCCGTTTCAAGGGCCGCAACATTCTGCTGATGCTGGTCATCGGCACGATGATGGTGCCGCCCCAACTCGGCGTCGTACCGCTGTTCATGATGATGACCGAGCTGGGCTGGGGGCAGCGGCTGCCCGCCGTCATCTTCCCCACGCTCGTCAGCGCCGTCGGTGTGTTCTTCATGCGGCAGTACCTGTCCGAGGCGCTGCCGGACGAACTCGTCGAGGCCGGGCGGGTGGACGGTGCGCACTCGCTGCGTATCTTCTGGAGCATCGTGCTGCCGATCGCCCGGCCTCCCATGGCCGTGCTGTTCATGATCACGTTCGTGCATGCCTGGAACGACTTCTTCTGGCCGTTCATCGTGCTCGACATGAGCAATCCGACGGTCCCCGTCGCGCTGACCCAGCTCAGCGCGGGCTACGTACGCGACCAGTCGCTGATCATGGCGGGCGCCCTGCTCGGCACGCTGCCCCTGCTCGCCCTGTTCGTGGTCTTCGGCCGTCAGATCGTCGGCGGGATCATGCAGGGAGCGGTCAAGGGATGAAGGCTCCGCCGTCCCCCCGTTGCCGCGGCCCTTCGACGCCCGCCACCCCGCTTCGCCCCTCCCGTTCCGCAGGACAGCTGGAAGGACCCACGTGACCACCGTAACCCGACGTGTCGCGCCCGCCCCGGAGAACACCGCCGTCATCAGGTTCCCGCAGGGGTTCACCTGGGGCACGGCGACCGCCGCGTACCAGATCGAGGGTGCCGCCTCCGCGGACGGACGCACCCCTTCGATCTGGGACACCTACTCGCACACGCCCGGCAGGGTGCGCAACGGCGACACCGGTGACGTCGCCACCGACCACTACCACCGCTGGCGCGAGGACGTCGAGATCATGGCCGACCTCGGAGTGAGCGCCTACCGGTTCTCCCTGTCGTGGTCGCGCGTGCAGCCGACCGGCCGCGGCCCGGCGGTCGAGAAGGGGCTCGACTTCTACCGTGCCCTGACCGACGCACTGCTGGAGAAGGGCATCGAGCCGGTCGTCACGCTCTACCACTGGGACCTGCCGCAGGAGCTGGAGGACGCGGGCGGCTGGCCGGAGCGTGCCACCGCCGACCGGTTCGCCGACTACGCGGCGCTGGCGGCCCGCGCGCTGGGGGACCGGGTGAAGACCTGGACCACCTTCAACGAACCCTGGTGCAGCGCCTTCCTCGGATACGGCTCGGGTGTCCACGCGCCCGGGCGTACCGACCCGGTCGCGGCGCTGCGCGCGGCGCACCACCTCAACCTCGCCCACGGCAAGGCGGTTCAGGCGCTGCGCGCCGAACTGCCCGCCCGCGCGCGGACGGCCGTCACGCTGAACATCCACCACGTCCGCGCGCTGACCGAGGCCGCCGAGGATCTCGACGCGGCCCGCCGGATCGACGCGCTGGCCAACCGGGTCTTCACCGGCCCGATGCTGGAAGGCCGGTATCCGCAGGATCTCCTCCAGGACACGGCGAGCCTGACCGACTGGTCCTTCGTACGGGACGGCGACGTCGCCACGATCCACCAGCCGCTGGACTTCCTGGGCGTCAACTACTACACGCCCACCCTCGTCTCCGCCGCCACCGGTGAGGCCAGCCACGGTTCCGACGGTCACGGGGCGAGCGAGCACAGCCCCTGGCCGGGCGCCGACAACGTGGCCTTCCACCGGCCGCCGGGCAGTACCACCGCGATGGGCTGGGCGGTCGACCCCAGCGGTCTGTACGACCTGCTGATGCGACTCAAGGCGGACTTCCCCGCGATGCCTCTGATGATCACCGAGAACGGGGCCGCGTTCGACGACTACGTCAACCCGGAGGGCGAGGTGGCCGACCCCGAACGCATCGCCTACCTCCACGGCCACCTGTCGGCCGTGCACCGGGCGATCATGGCCGGCGTCGATGTCCGGGGCTACTTCCTGTGGTCCCTCCTCGACAACTTCGAGTGGGGCTACGGCTACAGCAAGCGCTTCGGTGCCGTCTACGTCGACTATCCGACCGGTAAGCGCATCCCCAAGGCCAGCGCGCGGTGGTACGCCGACGTGGCCCGCACCGGCGCCCTGCCGGACGGGGGCGGCGCGAAGGGGTGAGTGCGGGGGAGCACCGCGCGGCAGGCCGTCGGTCCGCCGGTCTGCCGCGCGGCGCTTCGCGTTCCTTCCCGAGGAGCCGCTCAGGACGGCTCCGGCGGCCGGGCTCTGCTGGATCCGGGGGCACTCGGCTCGGCCATTCACGTACGGAACGTGCGCGAGGTATTGACGTGTCCCTGGCATGGTGGCTCTATGGGAGCGCTCCCACGATTCTTCTGATGCTCAGGTTTCTTGGCGCTCACTTTCTGGAGTCGCAGTGAGAACAACAAGAAGCACGACACGCACACGAAAGAGCCCCGTCACCACTCTGCTGACCGCCCTGGCCGCTTTCCTCGGACTCGTCGTCCTGGGCGGCCTCGGCCCGACCCCCGCCCTGGCGCAGTCGCCCGGCACCCTTGCGACCGGCCTTCACATCAGCGACGGCCGGCTGCTCGAAGGCAACGGCAACGACTTCGTCATGCGCGGCGTCAACCACGCCCACACCTGGTATCCGGGTGAGACGCAGTCGCTGTCCGACATCAAGGCGCTGGGCTCCAACACCGTCCGCGTCGTCCTCTCCGACGGCCACCGCTGGACCGAGAACAGCGCCGCGGACGTGGCCAACGTTGTCACCCAGTGCAAGGCCAACCGGCTCATCTGCGTACTGGAGGTGCACGACACCACCGGCTACGGCGAGGAGGCCGCGGCCGGCACGCTCGACCACGCGGCCGACTACTGGATCGGCCTCAAGGACGTGCTCGCCGGCGAAGAGAACTACGTCATCATCAACATCGGCAACGAGCCCTGGGGCAACACCAACCCCGCGGGCTGGACCGAGCCCACGACCGCCGCCGTGAAGAAGCTGCGCAGCGCGGGGTTCGAGCACACGATCATGGTGGACGCGCCCAACTGGGGCCAGGACTGGCAGGGCGTCATGCGCGCCAACGCCCAGTCCGTCTACGACGCCGACCCCACCGGCAACCTCATCTTCTCGATCCACATGTACAGCGTCTACGACACGGCCCAGGAGATCACCGACTACCTGAACGCCTTCGTCAACGCCGGACTGCCCATCCTCATCGGCGAGTTCGGAGGACCCGCCGACCAATGGGGCGACCCGGACGAGGACACCATGATGGCCGCCGCCGAGCAGCTCGACCTCGGCTACCTGGCGTGGTCCTGGAGCGGCAACACCGACCCGATCCTCGACCTGGCCATCGACTTCGACCCCAGCCGGCTCAGCTCCTGGGGCCAGCGCATCTTCCACGGCGTCAACGGCATCGGCCAGACCTCCAAGGAAGCCACCGTCTTCGGCGGCGGCACCCCGGACACCCAGGCCCCGACCACCCCCGGCACCCCGACCGCCTCCGCCGTGGCGGCCACCTCCGTCACCCTCGGCTGGACCGCCGCCACCGACAACACCGGCGTCACCGGCTACGACATCGTCCGCGTGAGCGGCGGCTCCGAGACCACGGTCGCCGCCTCACCCACCAACACCGTCACGGTGACCGGCCTCACCGCCGACACGGCGTACACCTTCGCCGTCTACGCCCGCGACGCGGCCGGGAACCGCTCGGCCCGCTCGGCGACGGTGAACGTCACCACCGACGAGGACGGCGGCACACCCGGCGGGGGCTGCTCCGTCGGCTACCGCGTCGCCAACGAGTGGCCGGGCGGCTTCCAGGGCGAGCTCACCATCCGCAACACCGGCACCAGCACGATCAGCGGCTGGACGCTGGGCTTCGCCTTCGCCAACGGCCAGACCATCTCGAACATGTGGGGAGGAACCCCCACCCAGAACGGCGGAACGGTGAGCGTCGCTCCCGCCTCCTACACCTCCACCATCCCGGCCGGCGGCTCGGTCACCGTCGGCTTCACCGCGGCCAAGGGCGCCACCAACACCGCCCCGACCGCGTTCACTCTCAGCGGCAACACCTGCGCCACCGCCTGACCCGGCTGTTCCTGCCGCCCGGCGGGGGTGATCGCCCCCGCCGGGCGGCACGCTGCCCGGACCCCCGAATGCCGTCGCCGCCCTCGGCTGAGAAGATCAGGACGTACGCGCAAACAGGGGGAGACTCATGATCATCGTCGTGCTGCTCGGCGTCCTGCTACTCGTCGTCGCAGGGTGCGCCTGTGTGGTGTGGGCGGCGAGGGGCGGGCCCCGGTGGGTCCGCGTCGTGGCGACCGCGACGCTCGCGGTGGGCGAACTCGTGAAGAGCTCCGACAAGCGCCGTGGCGGCGGTGGGAGTCAGGGAGACGAGTGAATCCGGGTCTCTGAAGAGACCCGAACCGCCCCTGTAGCCCTGCCCTGAACCGATCACCGCCCGGCCGGCTCCCGGTCGGCTCGTCGTGGACGGGACTCCATCTGACGGTCCTGGCGCCACGTGACTCCCTCGTCGTTCATCCGTGCGTGGGAACTCCCCCTGTGTGCAGGGCACTTGTGCCAACCTGAACGTGCGGGTACAGCCTGCGGCACAGCGTCGGGTGGGGGACCGAGGAGCGGGTCGGGGGAGATCAGATTCGAGTCGACCGGACCGGACCGTGAGGAGAACCTCCGGTCTCTGTACGCATGGCTCTCGGACGACCGGTCGCTGCGCGGCCACGCCCGCGTGGAGCGAGTCGTCGCAGACGCTCCGGGACGGATGGGGCCGGACCTCGAAGCGGTGCTGGCCGTGCTCTCCACCGCGGTGGGCGTGGCCCAACTCCCGCTGTCGTACCTGGCCTGGCGCCAGGGCCGCCGACCACAGGCCCCCGTCACCATCAACGTTCTCGGTGCGGACTCCGCCGAGGTGGACCGCATGCTCGGCCGGCTCCGTGCGGAAGCCGGGACGGACGGTGACGCCCCCGGGACCGGCACGACAGACCCGGGCGAAGACCGCGCTTCCCCGGAAGACGAACTCCCTGAAGGCGGTTCCCCGGGAGGCACCGCTGGCCAAGGACGGCGACAAGCGCGGCCGGGGGATCATCCGCATCCAGCGCTACAGCCGCTCGTCCGGGGGCACTTACACCCCGGACGAGCAGTACACCTACCTGTCCGGTGACGGACTGAACCTGGTGGAGCCGGTCGCCCTCGACAACAAGGGAGGGCTCCTCGCCCTGGAGCGCCAGCACGTGGCCGGTCTCGGCACGACGATACGCGTCGTCCAGCTGTCTCTCGAAAAGGCGGTGAACGTGGCAGGGAAGGGATCCCTCTACGGCCTTCCCGTGGACGTCTTCGCCCGCGACGAGGCCGTCTTCGACCTGGCGGACTGCCCGCCGGGCGGCCCGGGAGTTGTCACCACCCCCGGGTCGGCACAGGTGAATCCGCTGGTCGACAACGTGGAGGGCATGACGCTCGGCAAGGAATGGACCACCGGCGAGTACAAAGGCCGGCGCCCGCTGTATCTGATCTCCGACGACAACAGCAGTGGAGAGCAGATCACGCGCCTGTACTCGATCGCGGTGCGGTTGAACCCGTAGGAGCCCGGCCGCGGGGGCCCCGCACGGCAGGTGTCCGACACTCGCCTGGCGGGACCGATGAGTTTCTTCCGCCGCTGCCGTCCTACACCCGACGAGCGTCAACGGTCGACGAGCAGGAGATGTCGACCGACGACTCCGCCACACGGGAGCAGGACTTCGCCCTCACCTACGGTAAGGACCGGTGACATGAATACCGCCGAAGCATCCTCATCATCCGGATCGGCTGCCGAGATCGCGCGCGGCATCGTCGAGGCGAGCCTGTACATGGTGCTCGCCACCGCCGACGAGGCCGGGCGGCCATGGAGTTCGCCGGTGTACTTCGCTCACCTGGAGTGCCGCGAGTTCTTCTGGCTCTCCTCGCCGCTGGCCGCACATTCACGCAACATCACGGTGCGCCCCCAGGTGAGCATCGTGGTCTTCGACTCGTCGGCACCGATCGGCACCGGCCAAGGCGTGTACATGTCCGCCGTTGCCGAATCGGTGGACGGCCCGGGGACCGAGCGCGCGATCGAGGTGTTCTCCCGCCGCTCGGTCCAGCACGGCGGCGCCGTCTGGACGGCCGACGACGTGCGGGGCGACTCCGGCCTGACGCTGTACCGCGCGGTGCCCGACGAACACTGGATCCTGGCCAAGGACGGCCGACCGGATCACCGCATCCCGGCCCACCTCGTCTGACCTCACCGAGCGGATGCGGTGGACCGCGGAAGGAGGGCCTCACACCCGTCGGGCTCCCGGTCGGGTCAGTGCAGGTCGGCCCGCGCGGGGCTGTCGTCCAGGGGTGTGTCGTCGACAGGGTCGTCGTCGAGGAAGCCGCCCGACTGGTGCTGCCACAGCTTCGCGTAGGCACCCTCCGAGGAGAGCAGCTCCTGGTGCGTGCCCTGCTCGACGATCCGTCCGCGGTCGAGGACGACGAGCCGGTCCATGGTGGCGACGGTGCTCAGCCGGTGCGCCACCACGAGCGCAGTCCGTCCCTCCATGAGCCGCCACAGCGCCTCCTGGACGAGGATCTCGCTCTCGGAGTCCAGGGCGCTGGTCGCCTCGTCGAGCAGCAGGATCGGCGCGTCGCGCAGGATCGCCCTGGCGAGGGCGACCCGCTGGCGCTGTCCGCCGGACAACTTGATGCCGCGTTCGCCGACCATGGTGTCGAAGCCGTCCGGCAGCGCGTCGGCGAACTCCGTGACGTGCGCGGCCTCGGCCGCGCGGCGGATCTCGGCGTCGGTGGCGTCCGGCCGGGCGAACGCGATGTTGTCCCGCAGCGTGCGGTGGAACATCGCCGGGTCCTGCGGCACGTAGGCGATCAGGCCGCGCAGGTCGGTCTGGCGCAGCCTGCTGATGTCCTGACCTCCGATCAGGATCCGGCCGGCGTCGATGTCCGTCATCCGCAACAGCAGCCGGCTGAGGGTGGTCTTGCCGCCGCCGGACCGGCCGACAAGACCGATCTTCGCCCCGCTCGGCACAGCCAGGTCCAGGCCCTCGAAGAGCGGCCCCGCGCCCGCGTGGGCGAAGGTCACCTGCTCGAAGCGGACGTCGGCGGCCCGGGACAGCAGCGGCTCAGGCGACGCCGGGTCGAGCACGGTCGGCGGCTTCAGCAGCAGTTCGGTGAACTGCGCCGCCTCCGTCATCGCGCTCTCCAGGCGGCGGTAGATCTGGTTGAACTCGAACATGATCCGCGTCGCGTTGGTGTAGTACGTGAAGGCGACCACGACCGCCTCCACACCGAGCCTGCCCCCGCCGAGCGCGACCGCGAGCAGCAGACCCAGCACGTTGGTCAGTACGGACAGCGGCGCGACCAGCGTGTCGATGCGCAGGTTGCCGTAGTCCCACGACCTCAGGGAGAGCCGCCGCGACTCCGCGACGCGGGACCGGTGTTCGGCCGCCTCGCGTTCCTCGGCGGCGAACGCCCGGACCGTGTCCATGTTCATCAGGCTGTCGGCGACATGGCCCGACACCCGGGCGATCGCCGCCTCGCGCTGGTCGACGAGCGCCTGACGGCGACGGATGAGGGGTGTCACGCACAGCGCCGTCAGCGCGATCATCGCCAAGAGCCCCACGACGAGCAGCGGTTCGTAGCGCCACAGCACCACCGATCCGAACAGCAGCGGCACCAGGCTGCCCACGACCTGGAACGTCAGCGTGTCGACGAACTGCTCGAAACGGGAGGCGAAGCTCAGCACCCGCTTGGTCAGCGAGCCCGCGAAGTTGTCGTGGAAGAACGCGGAGTCCTTGGCGAACAACTCGTCCATGCCGATCACGTACAGATGCTCGATGCCCAGGGCGTCGAGGCGGTTCATGAAATGCAGGCCGACGCGCCACAGCACCTCCGCGAGGAGCAGGACACCGGCGAAGCCGAGAACGTAGGGCAGGGTCGAGCCGATGGCGATGCCGGCGTCGTCGGCGATCCGGCCCACCAGCTTCGCGACGATCAGCGGTGCGATGTAGCTGATGCCGATGTTGCCCAGCGCCGGCAGCAGCATCGCCGGCACCGTCAGCCGCCGGAGCCGGGCCATTTCCCGTCCGTAGCAGCGAAGTGCGAGGAGCACCGAGCCCTTGCCCGGCGGAGCTTCGCGCGACTGTGGCGATCCCATCCCAACCCCGTTGCGTCGATGGCCCTGGGAGCATCGGTTCGCAGCTCGCGCCGACGCCGACATGCGAGTACGGGCAGGCCAGGAATGGCAGTGTCCCGCGACGGCGTCCCCGGAGTCCAAGCGTTTTAGCTGCCGCTCTGCTCCTGCCCGGAGTCTGCTCTCATCCGGGTGGTCAGCCCGTGAGACGGCTCAACTCCCGTTCCGCAAAAGCGCGGAAGCTGCTCGGCGGGCGGCCGGTGAGGCGCTGGACCGTGTCGGTGGTGCGGTCCTCGGCGCCTTCGGCGATGGCCTGGTCCATGCCGGCGAGCATCGCGGCGAACTCGACGGGCATGTCGGCGGCCAGCCGGTCGCGCATCTGCTCGTAGGTCAGTCGGCGGTGGGTGATGGTCCGGCCGGTGGCCCGGGTGAGGGTGGCGGCGATGTCGCCGTAGCTCAGCGCCTGCGGCCCGGTGATGATGAGATCGGTGTTCGGGGCCTGCGGCTCGGTCAGCGCGTGCACGGCGACGGCGGCGATGTCGTCGGCGTCGACGAAGCCGATGCGGCCCTCACCGGCGGCGGTTCGGATGGTCCCGTCCGCTCGGATGGTCCGGGCGTGCGCGAGGTCACCGGTGAAGTTCTGCATGAACCACGAGGGCCGCAGGACCGCCCACTCGGGGAACAGGCCGGGCAGGGCCCGGTGCACATGTCCCACGGCGGGGCCGCCGGCGGGAATCGCCGACGAACTGAGCAGGACCGCGCGCCGGACGCCCGCGCCGCGGGCTTGTCGGAGGAAGGGCAGCATGACGGTTGCCGGGTCCGGGGAACCGAGCGGTGGGATGAGATAGACCCGGCCCACGTCTTCGAGGGCGCCTTCGAAGGAGGTGGGGTCGTCCCAGTCGAACCGCACGGGAAGAGCCCCGTCCACAGGGGTGGCGCGTCTGCTCGCGGCCTTGACGCGACGGCCCGCGGCGGCCAGTCGGGTGGCGACGCGGCTGCCGGTGGTGCCGGTGGCCCCGATGACCAGGGTGAACTCCTCGGGCGTGGTCATGAGTTGCTCCCGGCGAAATGGGTGGCGGGGTCCTGGACGGCGAGCGGGTTCCAGTAGTCGCGATAGCGGGTGATGAGGCCGTTCTCGACGGTGACGACGGCGATGTAGGACATGTCGAAGGGGCCGTCGGTGTCCACCAGGCGCCCCACACCGCGCATCTCGACCACGATGGTCTCCGGGGTGACGGTCTGGTGGATTTCCACGGAGGGGAAGTCGTGCAGGTCGATGTGGTCGGGGTAGCCGCGCATGTACTCGGCGACGGCCGCCTTGCCGTCCAGCCGCTTCGGCCAGCCTTCCGGTGCGAAGGGGAACTCCAGGATTCCGTTCTCGTCCCACAGGTCGACCCAGGCGCTGATGTCCTTGTTCAGCAGCAGCCGCAGACCATGGCGGTACAGGTCCACCGGTGCGGTGTTCGTGCTCATGGGGTGCTCCGTCCCGTACGATACGGACCCTGGGTCCGTTTCTTGCGATGACTATACGGACCCGGGGTCCGCTTTGTAAACGGAGGAAGCGCATGCCCGACCGCAAGCCACGTGCGGACGCCACTCGCAACCGGGAGGCCGTGCTCGCGGCCGCCGACGCGCTCTTCGCCCGTTGCGAGAGCCCTGAGGCGGTCACCATGGCCGACATCGCGGCCGCGGCCGGCGTCGGCAAGGCAACGCTCTTCCGCGGTTTCGGCGACCGCACCGGCCTGATCCAGGCGCTGTACGGGATGCGGCTCGCGCCGATCCGGCTCGCCGCCGAAGAGGGGCCGCCGCCGCTGGGCCCCGCCACCCCGCCGCTGGAGCGCGTACCCGCCCTCCTCGACGCCCTCCTGTGCTTCAAGATCGACAACCGGCACCTTGCCCTGGCGCTGGAGGGGACCGGCAGCGACAGCCCTTACGCGGCAGGGCACTACGAGCGGTGGCACGGCACACTCCGGGCCGCGCTGGAGCAGATTCCCGGCCTCGCCGACGGCGACTTCACCGCACACGCCCTGCTCGCCGCGACCCGCGCCGACCTCGTGGAACACCTCGTCGGCCGGCAGCGGTCGACTCGTGAGCAGATGCGGGCCCATCTGGCGGCCTTCACCGCCAGAGTCCTGGAACCCCGTGCCCCACTGCACTGAACACCCCGGACCGATCTCGACTGCTCATTCGGTGAGTGGGTCGAGCGCCACCGCGGGCGTCAACCGGGCCCAAGGGTTGGGGAGTTCGCCCGTCACCGGCCCGGAGACCGCCGCACCGCGGTCGCGCGCGGTGCGGACGGCCAGGGGGACGAGTGCCTCGGGCACGCCGTAGACGAGGTGGCAGAACCGCTCGGGCGGGAGCCGGGTGGTCCACGCCGGTCTGCTGAAGGACGACACGTACGTGGACCAGTGCCCTTCGAAGGTGACGACCAGGTCCCCGAGGCGGGCGTAGCCCGGCGCCGGATGGACGCCCGGGTTCAGCACGACGGGAGCCGTGCCGAGTCGGCGGACGGTCCGCACCAGCCGCCGGAAGGCGGGCAGCGCCGCCGGGGTCGCCGGCACCCGGTCGAGAAAGCAGCCCTCGGCCGCGTACCACTCCCGGTGCCGGACGATCTCGTCCGCGATGTCGTCCGGGGCGCGGGCCCCGTAGTCGGTGTCGACGTAGCCGAGTAGCCGGGCGCCGGCGGCCCGCAACGCGCGGGCCGCCGCAGTGAACGCCGGGTCGGGGCCCGGGCCCGGACCGTTGGCGGGGTTGAGCACGACCGCGTACGTACGGCCGGCCGCCGTGATCAGGCGATGCCAGGCACCCGGATCCTCGCCCGGGTGCACGTACAGCGGGACCAGCAGGCTCACGGCGCCCGCTCGCCTTCCGGCCGTCGGGTGGGATCGTCCGCGGTCGCCGCGTCCCACAGCGCGGACAGGGAATCGTCGAGGGTGTGGGAAGGGCGCCAGCCGAGGGCGTCACCGGCGGCCGTGATGTCGGAGCACTGCCAGGACACCGCACCCGAGCGCGCGGATCCGCCGCTGTTCTCCTCGATCCGCCCCCGGAACCCGGCGATGTCCGCCAGCGTCCGCACCAGATCGCGGACCGGGACGGCCTTCCCGCCGCCGATGTTGAGGACGGGCGGCAGGGGCCCGGGCGCCGTCGCCGCGAGCACCGTCGCCCGGGCCACGTCACGTACGTCCACGAAGTCGCGGTACGCCGACAGGTCACCCAGCCGGATCACCGAGTCCGGAGCCCGGCCGGCCTCGCGCAGCAGGTCCGCGATCCGGCCGGGCAGTCCGGTGGCCGGAGCGCCGGGCCCCACCGGGTTGCCCACCCGCAGCACCACGGAATCGAGGCCGGAGGCGCCGACCGTCACCGTGCCGGCGAGTTTGGTGGCGCCGTACGGGGCGAGCGGGCGGGTGGCCGCCGACTCCGTCATGCTGATGTCCGCGGTGCCCGGACCGTACTCGGCGGCCGAGCCCAGGTGGACGAGTCGTGCCGTGGGCGCCGCCTCGCGCAGCGCCGCGCACAGGGCGGCGGGGCCACGCGAGTTGACCTCGGCGAGCGTCACGGCGTCGCCGCCGGTCGCGCCCGCGCAGTTGATCACGGCGTCGGGTGCCGCGGATCTCAGGGTGTTCGCCAGATGGTCCACGCGGGTGGTGGCGAGATCGATGCCGAACTCGGCGTCGGGAGAGCGGCCGCCGCCGAGCACCCGCACGCCCGGCAGGGTGTGCAGGTGCTCGGCGACATGGCCGCCCAGGTAGCCGGTGAAGCCCAGGACGAGAATGCGCATGCGGTGGTCAGGCTCCCTTGAGCAGCATCGACTTGCGGGTGGTGAACTCGGCGTTGGCCCGGTCGTAGTCGTCGGGACGGCCGATGTCGAGCCAGTACCCGTCGAACTCGTAGGAATGCGGCGGGTTCTGGGCGCGCAGCAGGTCCAGCACCAGCTCGTCGAAGCCGAGCGGCAGGCCGGGCGTGTAGTCGGCGAGGGTCGCCCGCGACAGCCCGTACACGCCCATCGAAACGCTGTAGTCCATGCTCGGCTTCTCGGTGAAGGCGACGACCTTGCTCGCCGCGGTGGTGAGCACCCCGAAGTCGATGTGCACCTTGCGCTCGTACGTGGCGATCGTGAGCGGCGCGCTCGAACTCCGGTGCCGATGGAGGACGTCGGCGAAGTCCAGGTCGGTGAGCACGTCACCGTTCATCACGAGGAACGACTCCGGTAAGCGCTCACGCATGGTGAGCAACGGCCCCATGGTCCCGAGCGGGCTCTCCTCCGTGGCGTAGTCGACTTTCATGCCCCATTGGGAGCCGTCGCCGACGTAGGCGCGGATGATCTCGCCCAGGTGGCCTATGGCGATGGTGCAGCCGGTGAAGCCGGCCGAGTTGAGCTGGCGCAGCACTATCTCGAGGATGGCGTGCTGGTCGCCGATGGGCACGAGGGGCTTGGGCAGCGCGGTGGTGTAGGGCCGCAGCCGGACGCCCTTGCCTCCGGCCAGGATCACTGCGTGCATGGGACTCCTCCGTCGTGAGTGTTCGCGAGAGTTCGTGGGACTTTCCGGAACGTGCCTGGCGGGCTCAGATGTTGTAGATGCCGGTCTTGTAGCGCGCGAGGTTGGCCGGGTCGCGGAAGAACTCCACGGTGTGCGCGAGACCCTGTTCCAACGTGTGGGCCGGGCTCCAGCCGGTGGCCTCGCCGAGCCGCGTCGCGTCGGCGACCAGCCGCATCACCTCGGAGTTCGCGGGCCGGATGCGCTGTTCGTCCTCGCGTACGTCGAGGGCGGTGTCCATCACCTTGCCGATCAGCGCGACCAGGTCGCCGACCGAGATCTCGCCGCCGGTACCGGCGTTGAAGGTGCGGCCCACGACCTGCTCGGCGGGCGCGGTGCCCACGGCGAGGAAGGCCTGCGCGGTGTCCCTGACGAAGGTGAAGTCCCGCGTGGGACGCAGATCGCCGAGCGTGATGGTGCGCTCCCCGGCCGCGACCTGGCCGATCACGGTGGGGATCACCGCGCGCATCGACTGGCGCGGGCCGAAGGTGTTGAACGGCCGAAGCGTCACCACCGGAGTGGCGAAGCTCGCGTGGTAGCTGTCGGCAAGACGGTCCCCGCCCGCCTTCGAAGCGGCGTACGGGGACTGTGTGTTGATGGGGTGGTCCTCGGTGATCGGCACGGTCTGCGCGGTGCCGTAGGTCTCGCTGGTGGAGGTGTGGACCAGGCGGGGCGTGCCGAGGGCGCGTACCGCCTCCAGCACGTTGAGGGTGCCGGTGACGTTGGTGTCCACGTAGCTGTGCGGCGCCTGGTAGGAGTACGGGATCGCGATCAGGGCGGCCAGGTGGTAGACGCAGTCGGCGCCTTCGACGAGGCCGCGGACCGAGCCGGGGTCCCGGACGTCACCGAGGACGATCTCGACGTGGTCGAGCACCTCGGGCGACAGGGTCTCCAGCCAGCCGTAGGAGGAGAAGGAGTTGTACTGCGCCATGGCCCTCACCCGGTGCCCGGAGGCGACCAGCGCCTCGGTGAGGTGGGAGCCGATGAAACCCTCGGCTCCGGTGACGGCGGCGAGCGGTGCGGTGGTCAACTCGTGTTCCTTCCGGTCGGTTGCACGTGTTCGTGTCCGTTACGTGTCAGGGCGTCAGAGGTGGTCGCCCTGGGGCGGCCGTCGTGCCTTTTCGGATGGCCTGCGGATCGGTGCGGCCGTGTGCGCGGTGGTCGCACTGGCGGTCAGACATGTGGTGCGGGGCGTCCCAGCAGCCGCAGTACGCACGCCGCGAGACACAGCGCGGCCGCGCCGCAGCACAGCGACAGCACGGCGGTGTCAGGTGAGGGATGGAGCACGGCCGTCGTCGCGGCGCCGCCGGCGGCAGCCAGACAGACGGCGGCCGGTGGCCAGGCCACCCCGAAGGCCTGCAGCAGCAGCGCGGTCCACAGCGTTGCCGCGAGCAACAGCAGCGGGACCGGCTCGGCGTCGATGAGCAGCGCCGCGGGCAGCAGTGGAAGCAGGTAGACGAGCAGGCACAGGGCGAGGATGCCGGTCGATCGCAGCAGGAAGGCGGCCGGTGTGGCGGTGGCCCGCAGCGCCGCCACCGACATGCCGCGGTACTTGTAGAGGAGCCATTCGGCCGGTCCCATGCTCACGGTCAGCACGATCACGGCGTACGGGTGCTGCCGCCCCGCCACCAGGACCAGCACTCCGGCGGCCAGGCCGAACAGGCCGTACGGCATCGACCCCAGCAGCCGGGGCCGGGTGCCGTCCGGGACGGGGGAAACTGTCTGTGTGGCCTTCAGTGCCCAGCCGGCCGCGGCGCCCGTACCGGCCAGTGCCAGCAGCGGCAGTCCCACCCGCAGCGGCGTGCCCGGCTCCCACCACGGCAGCATGAGCGCGCCGGCGATCAGCGGGGTGAGCGCGGCCAGCAGCAGCCGCTCCCGGCCCAGCACCAGCAGCACGCCGGCCGCCGCCAGATACACCGACTGCGCCGCCGCGACACCGACCGCGGTGCCGCTTCCGGCGAGCAGTGACCCGGCGCCCGTCGCCGCGACGGCACCCAGCGGCGCGCCTTTGAGGAGGGTGCGTCCCGCCTCGCGCCGTCCGGTGGTCATGCGCACATAGGCGCGGTGTCCCAGGGCCTGGCCCCAGGCCCATGAGACGAGTCCGGCCACGATCAGCACGTCGGTGTCGCGGTCCGCTTGCCACAACTGCCCGGTGAGCAGGTAGGCAAGTCCTGGCAGCGCGAACAGCGCCCCCCGCAGCGCGCACCGCACGTGGTCGGGCCGCCAGGGGTCGGCGGGGGAAGGGGGTTCGGGGAAGGTGCGCGGCACCCGCTCGTACAGTGTGGAGGCGAGCGAGAACAGGTCCGGGTGCCCGTACCGTTCCTGGATCGCCTCGGCGGTCAGTCCCTCCGACTCCAGCAGTGCGGCGACCTCGTAGGGGTGGACGGCCGGTCCGACGTGGTCGGCCAGTTCGGCGGCGAGCCGGTCCACCGCGTCCTGGTCCACGCCGTGGTCCGGCAGGCGCAGGGCCAGGGTGCGGTGGTCGGCGAGCCGCAGGGCGAGTGTGTCGTGTTCCGTGCCACCGGGTTCGAGGGCCATCGGTCCGCTCATACGGCCAGGCTCCTCGGCCTCGGGTCCTGTGTGCCGCCGACTGCCGTGAGTTGGGCGCCGGTGTCGGCCGCCCGCGGCTCGTACGGGGTGATCCGGCCGAGCGCCGACAGCTCCAGGTAGATGGACCGGAAGGTGTCGACGGTCTGCCGCAGGGTGAACTGCTCGATGACCCGGAGCCGGGCCGCCTCACCCATCGAGCGACGGGCCCCGGAATCGCCCAGCAGTTTCAGCGCGGCGGTGGCCATGGCGGCCGGGTCGCGCGGCGGGACGACGAGACCGGTGTCGCCGACGGCCTCCCGTACGCCGCCCACGTCCGTGGAGACGGTCGCCCGCCCGCACGACATCGCCTCGATCAGGGTGAAGGGGAAGCCCTCGCTGATGCTGGAGAGCATCACGACGTTGCCCGCCGCGTAGGCGTCCTTGATGTCGTCGACCCGGCCCTCGAAGGTGACCGCGTCGGCGTGACCGAGGTCCGCGGCCAGGGCCTCGCACCGTTCCCGGTAGGCCTCGCCGCCGCGCGGTGTGCCGCCGAACAACCGCAGCCGCGCGTCGGGCAGTTGCTCGCGGACGAGGGCGAAGGCGCGGACGAGGGTCTCCAGATCCTTGATCGGGTCGATCCGCCCGGCCCAGCTGAGCGTGGGCCTCTCCGGTTCGGGTCCGGCCGGCGGGAACGCGCTCGGGTCCACGCCGTTGTAGACGGTCCGGATCGCCTCGGGATCGGCGCCGCCCTGTTCCTCCCACAGCCGGTTGTAGCGGTTGCCCGGAGTGATCAGGGAGGCCCGCCGATACGTTTCCTCGGCCAGCAGCCGGAAGAAGCCCAGGACGACTGCCTTCACCGGCCAGCGGTAGGGCGCGGTGCGGTAGCCGAGGTAGCGCTCGCGCAGATACACGCCGTGCTCGGTCAACAGCAGGGGTACGCCGTGCCGTTCGAGCGCGGCGAGGCCAGGCAGCGCGGCGATACCGCCACTGACCGCGTGCGCCACCCCGTGCTCCGGCAGCGGTGTGGCCAGCGGACGCAGGGCGTGCTCCAGCAGGGCGGTGGCGGTGAGGGCGTCGTGCAGGGTCGGCCGGGCCTCGCGCACGGCCGGCCCCGGCCGGTTCCACACCGTGGTGAGGATGCCGATGGCCCGGTCGCCGCGCAGGAAGGGACTCAGCAGTCCGTCGGCGGCGGCCGACGCCATCTCGTACAGGGCCGGGCCGAACCTGTCCTCGGCACACGGGTCGACCAGCGCGGTGAGGAACTGCTCGTAGGCGGCCGCCAGTTGGTTGCGGCGGCGTCCGCGGGGCGGGCGGCCCTCGGGCGCCGGCCCCCACAGGGGGGCCGCGACGACGCGCGTGACGTGTTCCGGGATGTCCCACACGATCGGTTCACGTCCGGTGCCGGTGACGGCGATGACGTCGAAGTCGATGTCGGGCATCCCGTGGACGAGCTGGTCGCACCAGACACTCACGCCGCCGTGACTGTGCGGGTAGGTACCTTCGGTGAGTAGTGTGACGCGCGTTGCGCTGGGGCGTCGCGCGCCGTGGGGAACGTGCATCGATGTGCTCCACGGCCGGTGTGTGAGGTGGTCGTGCCGGTCCCGGCCGCGCAGGGTGCGGCCGGGCCGAGCGGTCGGTGCGCCGTTCAGCTGTCCGGGGTGTAGGGCACGCGCTCGGTCACGCCGGCCGGCACATGGGTGCGCGGCGCGGGGCGTGTCGCCGCCGCCTTCTCTCTGCCGTCGACGGTCGCGGACAGCGCCGGGGTGGAGGCCGGCAGGGTGAGCGTGAGCGGTGTCCCGGACGACGTGGTCCATCCGGACACGTCACCGGCGTACGCGTCGCCGAACTCGGCGCTGCCGTTCGTGGTGCCGGTGGGCATGGTCGCGGGCATCGACACGCCGTCGGGTGCCTGGACGCTCACCGTCCCGCCGACGCGGTGGGCGGTGACCTGGCCGGCGGCGACCGCGGCCTGCCAGGCGGCACGCCGCCGCATCTCGGCACCGATGTCCTTCATCCGCAGGTTCACCACGGGGGTGTTCGCCGTGAACAGGCCGTTGTACGTGTCGAGTACGCCGTCGAGGACCGGGTAGGCGATGCGGTCCTCGGTCAGGTTCGACTGGTGGATGAAGTGCGGCTTGGGGTCGTTGGACAGGACGTGTCCGAGGCCGATGCTCGTCTCCAGCGGCACGATGTGGTCGGCGTAGCCCGTGGTGGTGTCGAGCGGCGCCGGCAGGCAGGTGGAGGTGGCGGGGTTGTCCTCGCAGACACCGCTGCCGCCCTGGGCGCGGCTGGTGTAGAGCCAGTTGTACTCGTCGACCTGCTCGGCGGCCCGCGCGACGTTGTAGAACACGTTCATCGGGTAGCGGGAGACGGTCGTGGCGGGACCGACCTGACGCTGCACGGGGTCGCGGGAGTTGTCGGAGGCGAACCATGTGACGCCGTTGTCGGCCAGGGCGGGCCCCAGGTTGGGGTTGTCCTCGGGCTGCTGCGGCAGCACCTTCAGACCGGAGTGCTCGCCGGTCACCAACTCCCCGTTGTCCAGGGGCAGTCCGGCCGCCTCGCCCCAGGCGCGGTTGCTGGAGATCTCGTCGGAGATCGCGGCACGGGAGACCCACTTGGTGCTGCCGTCGGCGTTGGTGGCGCACTTCCACGGCACCACGCTGGTGTCCTGCTCGCAGCCGAGGAACGGGTGCGAGTAGGTGTGGTTGATCCAGCGGAACCGACCGCGGTCGGCGATCAGCTTGTCGGCGAGCTCGTCGACGCCGTTGTTGTCCTCGCGCTGGTCCTCGCTGCCGGCGGCGTTGTAGGCGAGGTCGAGGGTGAAGTTCTGTCGGCGCTGCCAGGCGGTCGCGTGGTCGACGTCCGACGGAGTCATGCGGATCGTGTCCGGCGTGCCCTCGCCCGGCGCGCAGTCGTTGCTGCCCGGCGTGCAGTTGAGCTCGCTGTTCCACCGGGCGTTGGCGGCGAAGACGTCGTCGACGTGCACCGCGAAGTAGTTGCGCGAGGCGCCGAGATGCACGCCGCCGGTCATCCAGTCCACGATTCCGCGCGCCAGCAGCCGGAACTGCGGCTGGTGCCGGCTGTAAACGAAGGTGACGACCAGCTCGCGTCGCCCGTCGTGGCGGTACTCGCCCACGAGCGAGCCCCGTGCCGACTGCCCGGGGATGGCCGCGTCGACGTACGGGGTGAAGTCAGCGCCCGGGGCGGGTGCCGACAGGAAGGCGTAACTCTCGCTCACGTCGGGGGAGTTGTCCTCGAACGGAACGGATCCGTCCAGGTAGTCGAACGGGCCGGCCTTGCCGGCCGCCGTGACCTGGGCCTGTACGCCGTCGACGCTGCCGGAGTATCCGCCGTTGACCGGGTACTCCAGCCCGGCCTCGGGACGTGCGTAGGTGTAGGCGTCCACCTGTGGGATCGCGTACGTCTGCTCGTAGGCGACCAGGGCCGCCATCTCGGCGGAGTCCGCCGGGAACGGGTTGTCGTTGGGCAGGACGACGGCCTGGAACTTGGCTCGTGGCACGCCGTCCACCGCGTCCGCCAGGAAGTCGGCGTCGATCACGGGTCGGCCGGACTGCTGGAGATCTATCTCGGTGTACGGAGTTCCGGCCGTGTCCAGTTCGGCGGCGATGGCGTCGGTGGCCGGGCCTCCGTCGCTCACGACCAGAACGCGTAGATCGATGCGGGGCGCGGCGGTGTCGGCGTGTGCCGCGCCCATCGGTAAGCCGAGCGAGACGATGAGCGCGCCCACTGCGAGCGCGGTCGAGCGATTGATCCGCTTCATGCGGTGAAGTCCCCTCCCCAGGCAGGGGTGAGTACTGCTCCACCGGAGCGGACGCACCCCCTCGCGTGACGCCATCGCCCCCCTCAGGCGTAGGCCGCCAACGCGTCCTCGGGTCACATAGTGGTGCCTGTGCGTAGTTTTTTAGCATCCGTTGCGAAACGTGACGGAAAAGAGCAGGTATCGAACTGGTCGGTATGCGGGCCGAAGCGGCAGCCGTTCCTCCGGTGTCGGCGTATCGGGATGTACGTGATGCCGAGTATCTGATCTTTTGTAAGTTACCTGATGGTATGGCGTGACTTCTCGCGTGGTCGCCAGTAGAACCCGTTTCACTCAATGGAGAGTGAGGGGCTACAGATGAGTGGCGATTCCCCACGTGAGGAAGGCCCGAGAGGCGTATCACGTCGAAGATTCATAACTGAAACCGGTTCTCTTGTCGGAGTGGCCGCGCTCGCCGGATACGGCGCTCCGGCCCACGCGGCCCCCGCAGCCGCACCGATCGAACCCGGAGCGCATGTGCCCGCTCTGGTGATCGGCACCGGATACGGCGGCTCGGTGGCCGCTCTGCGGCTGGCCCGGGCGGGCGTCGACGTGCACATGGCCGAGATGGGTATGGCCTGGGACACCCCGGGACCGGACGGCAAGATCTTCGCCAACACTAGGACCCCCGACTACCGGTCCTACTGGCTGCGCACCAGGACGAAGCAGCCGCTCAGCAACTTCCTCGGCTTCCCGCTGGACAAGGACGTTCCGCGCTACACCGGGATCCTGGATGCCGAGGAGATGGGCGGCATCATCGTCTACCAGGGCCGCGGCGTCGGCGGCGGCTCGCTGGTCAACGGGGGCATGGCGGTCACCCCCAGGCGCGAGAACTTCGGCGCCGTCCTGCCGTCGGTCGACGCCGACGAGATGTACGACGTCTACTACCCGCGCGCCAACGCGGGTCTCGGAGTCGGCACGGTCGACCCGACGTGGTTCGAGACCGCCGACTGCTACCGGTACGCCCGGGTCGGCCGTAAGCACGCCCAGCGTTCCGGCTTCCCGTTCGTCTTCGTCCCCGACGTGTACGACTGGGACTACATGGAGCAGGAGGCCGCCGGAACCGTCCCCAGGTCGGCGCTCGCGGGCGAGATCCTCTACGGCAACAACCACGGAAAGAAGTCCCTGCGGCAGACCTACCTCGCCCAGGCCGAGGCGACCGGCAGAGTCTCCATCTCACCCCTGCACAAGGTCACTTCGGTCACCCCGGCAGTCGGCGGCGGCTACACGGTCGTCATCGACCGGCTCGACACCGGCGGCAGCACCACGGCGACCAAGACCGTCACCGCGGACAGGGTGTTCTTCGCCGCCGGCAGCGTCGGCACCAGCAAGCTCCTGGTCAGGCTCAAGGCCACCGGCGCGCTGCCGGGCCTCAACAGCGAGGTCGGCAAGGGCTGGGGCGACAACGGCAATGTGATGTGCGGCCGCGCCAACCACATGTGGGACCCGACCGGCGCCCTGCAGTCGTCCATCCCCTGCTCCGGCATCGACAACTGGGCCGCGGGCGGCGCGTTCGCCGAGGTGGCCCCGCTGCCCACGGGGATCGAGACGTACGCCTCGTTCTATCTGTCGATCACCAAGAACCCCCACCGCGCCCAGTTCTCCTGGAACGCCGCGGCGGGCAAGGCCGACCTGAACTGGCAGACCGCCTGGAAACAGTCGTCGATCGACATGGCCAAGACGATCTTCGACAAGATCAACGCCAAGGAGGGGACGATCTACCGGACCGATCTCTTCGGCACCAACAAGATCTGGGGCGACCACCTCACGTACCACCCGCTCGGCGGCGCGGTGCTCAACAGGGCGACGGACAACTACGGCCGCCTGCACGGACATCCGGGCCTGTACGTCATCGACGGCGCGCTCATCCCCGGCAACACCAGCGTCAACCCGTTCGTCACCATCGCGGCGCTCGCCGAACGGAACATCGAAGCGATCATCGCCGCGGACCTGTAGCTGACCTGTACAAGAGAACTAGACCGGGGTCGATCGGAGTTGCCGGACGGCCCCGGGCACCTCAGTGGCCCGGCAGTACGCACATGGCGTCCAGGCCCAGCACATGGTTGAGCCGCCCGAACGCGAGCCAGGAGCCGAGGCTCATCGTCAACTCCACGATCTCGGCCTGGCTGTAGTGCGCGGCCATCCGCTCCCAGAACTCCTCGTCGAGACCATGGTGATCCAGGGCGTACCGCTCCGCGTACTCCGCGGCCAGCCGGGTGCGCTCGTCGAAGGCGTCGGTGGTGCGCCACTCGACCACCGCGTCGGCGAACTCCTGCTCGACCTTGTGCCCGTCCCGTTCGGTCCGCCAGTCGAGGCAGAAGAGGCAGCCGTTGATCTGCGCGATCCGCAGCCGCGCGGCCTCGAACTCGCGTAGCCCCAGGGTCGTATGGGAGTAGACGGACAGCGAGAAGTTCGCGGCGGCGGGCCCGATGCCCGGGACCATCTCGCCCCACACGTACTCGATCGGGCTCTTGCCCTCAGGGATGTCGATGTTCATCGGGACTCCTTCCTGCCGAGCCTTCCGACCGCCGGACGCAGCGGGACGTCGAGTGCGTCGTACAGGCCGGGCTCGGCGTCCACGAGCCAGTCGATCGCGCCGACCAGCCGGCCGACCGCGGTGGCGTTCCCGCCCGCGGCCCGGTTCTCGCCCTCGTCGGTCGCCTCGACGGTGATCTCGATGCGCGGACGGCCCTCGATGATCACCCGGTGCGCCCCGGCGCCGTCGGGCGGTGCCGGCCAGTCCGGTGCGCAGGACGGATGGATACGGGTGACGTGCTCGATGACGATGCGCGGTTCACCCGCGACGACGCCCTGCACCTCGAACCGCACCGCCCCCTGCGTGCCGGCCTCGAACTCGCCCATCGTCCGGGTGCTCACCGTGGCGTCGAGCGCCCGCCGGTGCAGGGTCTCGCGGATCTCGTCGAGTTCGACGCCGAGGGCCCTGGCCATCAGCCGTATCTGTCCGCCCCACACCATGGTCGGGACCGACGGGGCGAGCATCAGTGGCTCGTAGTCCATCGGCCGGCCCATGCCGACCAGGTGGCGCACGGACTCCTCCTGCTCGTACGTGGAGTAGTCGAAGATCTCCTGGCAGCGGATGACGTCGACGACGGTGCCGAGTCCGCTCATCAGCAGCGGCAGTACGTCATTGCCCCAGCCGGGGTCGACGCCGGAAGCGAACAGCGAACCTCCGCCCTCCGCGATGGCGGCGAGCACGGGATCGCGGAACTCGGGCGGGGCGTTGCGCTGGTCGTAGAGCGGGTACAGCGCGGGCGTGACGACCACGGCACCGGCCCGGATCGCCCGGCCGACATCGGCCAGCGCCTCGTCGGGGCGCAGGTCGCCCGACGCCGCGTACACGACGGCCCGGGGGCCGTCGGCCAGTACCGCCTCGATGTCGTCGGTCGCCGCGATCCCCAGTCCGAGACCGAGACCGCCGAGGTCACCCGCGTCCCGGCCGACCTTGTCGGTGTTGTGGACGAGCACGGCCGCGAGGTCGAGCGCCGGGTGGGCCTCGACGGCACGGATCGCCGCGCGGCCGACGTTGCCGGTGCCCCAGACCACCGTGGAAATCATGCGCGGAGCGTAACCTGACGAGTCGTCAGTTTCCAGAGGCCTGCACGACCTCCCGGTGCGCGGGCCTCGCGTGGTGCCGACCGCGCTCGGTATTCGATCTGCGAGGTTCGGGGCCGCTCGGACGGGTCGGCTGAAAAGGGAGAGGGTGCGCCGTTGCCGGACAGGGGTGCCGTGATAGTATTGACGAAGTTGCAGTTGTGGTTCCCGCAGACTTCAAGTGCCTTAGACGACTTCATGTCGTCGGGCATTTTTGCATTTCCGGTGCTTATTTCCGGAAGGGCTCATTGCGGCGACACAGGGGTTC